>JAISJA010000077.1 GCA_031261765.1 Coriobacteriales bacterium
GTTGGCGTATATGGCCTTGTCAAGGTACTCGTTACAGAACTCGTCGCGCATGTCTATGACAAGCGACTCTATAGCACCGGTGTCCAGCGCCTTCTGCTTCACGAAATCAAGGTCCTGGCGTTCCTGTCCAACGTCGCCCGCGACGGCTATGACGTCAAGCCCTTTGTTCTCCATGAGCCATTTGATACAAACCGACGTGTCCAGTCCGCCGGAATACGCCAACACTACTTTGTCATTTGCCATGAAAGTTCCTTTCCCGTTGCCTTAGCAACATTGTCATCCTCGCATATCATTAAGATAGTATCATCGCCTGCTATCGTTCCTAACACTCCTTTAAGCGCGGCGCCGTCTATGGCGGCGGCCACGCCCTGCGCCATACCGCTTGCGGTATTTACCACCAGCATGTTGTTCACGTCACGCACGGCTTTAACGGCGTTCTGCACCATGTCCGCAAGCCGCATGTCCTCAGAGAGTATATACGTACCGTTTAGCTTGCGTAGGTCAAGCTCCGCGATGTCGCGCGACAACGTGGCCTGTCCCACGGTGAATCCATCGGCTTGCAGCGCACGCGCCAAGTCCTGCTGCGTGCGCATTTGGCCGGCCCGCACTATCGCGCGCAGCGCCTTCTTGCGCTTATCGCGTTCAGTTGCCTGCGTGCGCGGCATCATTGCTCCATTTATCCGCCATCAACAACGAGAGCAACGCCTTCTGGGCGTGCAGTCGGTTTTCGGCCTCGTCGAATATAACCGATTGTTTGCCGTCCATGACGTCGTCAGTGACCTCTTCGCCTCGATGCGCCGGCAGACAGTGCATGAAAATCGCGTCCTCTTTAGCCCACCGCATCATCTTGCCGTCAACGGTGAATCCGCTGAAGGCCTTTAGTCGCCGGTCGTGCTCATGCTCGCTTCCCATAGACGTCCACGTGTCGGTTATGACAACGTCGGCGCCCTTAACCGCGTCAACAGGATTATTGGTTGGCACCAACGTCGCGCCGGTCCTGCTCGCAAGCATCTCGCACTCGCCGATAACGCGCGCCTTTGGCTCGTATCCCTTTGGCGTGGCTATGCGAAGCTCCAGGCCGCAAAGCGTGGCCGCTTGTATATATGTGTTGGCCATATTGTTGCCGTCGCCTACATACGCCACCACAAGGTCTTTAAGCGTATGCTTGTGTTCCTTTATCGTGAGAAGGTCGGCCAACCCCTGGCATGGATGGAAGTCGTCGGTAAGCGCGTTAACTACCGGTATATCGGTCGTCTGCGCTATACGCTCGACTTTCTGCTGCTCATATGTGCGTATTACTATAGCGTCCACATAGCGTTCCAGAACATGCACAGTGTCTTCTATGCTCTCGCCGCGCGAGAACGCCGAATGCGAGTCGCTTAATATCACGGGCTGGGCACCCATGCGCTCTATTCCCACCTCGAAGCTCACGCGCGTGCGCAGCGACGGTTTCTCCAGTATAACCGCGACGGCGCAGCCCTTGTAGTGTGCGTCCCTAACGCCTGCCTGCCATGCCGCCTTTTGCTTGCTGGCCTCCTGCAAGATAAGCTCTATCTCGTCCGGCGTGAAGTCAAGCAAGCGCAAGGCATCACGTCCCGCAAGCGATGTGTCCATCTTAGTCATGGTATCCTTCCAATACGTTTTCCAATATTACTATCATGCTATCAATATCGCCCTTAGTGCATATAAGCGGCGGTAAGAAGCGCAGCGTGTGCGGTCCGGTGGAGTTTATCACCAGGCCTTCGCGAAGCGCGGAAGCTACCACGTCTGGCGCCACGTCAGTGCGTATGTCGGCACCGGCCATAAGGCCAAGCCCACGCACGTCGCATATAGCCGGAATTTTGCTTAACCGCTCGCGTAGATATTCGCCTGTCTGCGTCACGTGTTCGCCTGCGTCCATGCCGTTTAGCGTGTCGATAACCGCGTTCGCCGCCGCTACCGCAAGCGCGTTGCCACCAAACGTGGTCCCGTGCTCGCCGGGTTGCAGAAGCTGGCCGTATTCGCCGCGCGCGCAAACAGCGCCTATAGGCATTCCTCCACCAAGCCCTTTTGCCATGCATACGACGTCTGGCAGTATACCATATTGTTGGAACGCGAATGGCTTGCCGGTGCGGAACATACCGGTTTGCACCTCGTCTACCATCAATAGGATGCCACGGCTTTCCGTCTCTTCTCGGACCGCCTTTATATATTCTTCGCTACACGGCCACACGCCGCCCTCGCCCTGTATGCATTCAAGCAGTACGGCGCATATATCGCCATGCGCGCGTTCGTCAAGCTCGTGTACAAGAGCGCCTGCGTCGTCAAACGCGACATGCGCGAAACCGTCGGGCATGGGCGCGAACGCCTCTTGTTTAACCGGCTGTCCGGTCGCGGCAAGCGCTCCCATTGTGCGCCCGTGGAACGAACGCTCAAGCGTAACAATCGTATGGGCGCCGTCCAAGCGCTCGCGGCCGTATTTGCGCGCTATCTTAATAGCACCTTCCACGGCCTCGGTGCCGGTGTTGGCAAAAAACGTGCGCCAGGTCTCAGGGCGTCCCTTACCTTGGCCAATAGCGCTTTCGTCTAAATACATGTTGAGCAGAGCGTCCAGTTTCTCGGCCAGCTCTCCCCTGCCCGCAATGTAATAATAGTTGCTGGCTTGTATGAGCTTCTCCGTTTGCTCACGCATCGCGGCAACTACCGCGGGGTGCGAATGCCCAAGCGCCACGCAACCTATGCCTGCAAGGAAGTCCAGGTATTCCTTGCCGGTATCATCATACAAACGCATGCCTTCGCCACGCACGAACTCAACCGGTTTGCGGCCGAACGTCTGCATTATGTATTGCGAATCCAGCTCTTGTTCTGTAGCCAATGCCATTCTTATCCTTTAAACCTTCTTTCTCATTGCAGTTTGCTCGCTAAATTGTCAAGCGGATATGCCTCGAAATCATCAGGCACGTCTTGCGCGTCGTCCGGGTACACCATCGTGCCGACGCCGTGGTTAGTGAACATCTCCAGCAACATGGAATGTGGAATAGTGCCGTTAAGTATGTGGGCACGGGCTACGCCTGCGTCCACCGCCTTCACGCACGCTTTCAACTTTGGTAGCATGCCCTTGGACGTAGCCGGCGAGTCCAGCAACTTGCGCACCTGGCTTACCGTAAGTCGCGATATAAGCGAGGTCTTATCATCAAAGTCCCTGTATAAGCCGTTCACGTCCGTTAGGAACATGACCTTGTGCGCGCCTATGGCGGCGGATATCTCACCCGCCACAAGGTCGGCGTTAACGTTATAAGCCTGCCCGTCTTCGCCAATGGCTATGGACGCTATTATAGGTATATAATCGTTTGCTATCAAGTCCACAAGCAACGTTGTGTCTATGTTCGTAACAGAGCCTACTAGCCCCATATCATCGCGGTAACGCTCCGCTTGCACTATGCATCCGTCGGTGCCGTTAAGGCCAACGGCAATATGCCCATGCGCGTTCATCTGCGACACGAGCTCCTGGTTCACCTTACCTATTAGCGTCATCTTGACGATATCCATGACCTCCGGCGGAGACACGCGAAGGCCGTCTTTGAACTCGACCGGATAGCCAAGCTTATTGCAATACGCGGTTATGTCGTTGCCGCCGCCGTGCACGATAATCGGGTTAAGGCCTATGATCTTCATGAGCACTATGTCACTCATGACGTCGGCGCGCAGCCGCTCGTCTGTCATAGCGGCCCCGCCGTACTTTATGACCACGGTCTTGCCAGTCGCCTCTTTTATCCATGGGAGCGCTTCTATAAGCAGCTCGGCCTGGTTTAACGCCTGCGCACGCTCAGCTCTTATGTTGTCTGTATCAGTCAAATTATGCCTTTCATTGTGGCTTTATGCACCCAACTATATCTTATGCATGAGCTTTCGTGGGCGAGCAGAAAAGCTCGATACCAAGTTCCGGGCGCGCGGAGTAGGCTTCGGCCTTCGAGCACGCCCGGTGTTCTGGTAGCGGGCTTTTATGCCGTTCACAAAAGCTCATGTTCTGTAGTCTCCGTTGATGGTTATATACTCATGCGTAAGGTCGCACGTCCAGATACGCGCGTTTGAGTCTCCGGCGCCCAGACGCGCGTTTATGACAATCTCGTCACGCTCGTTAAAACGCCGCAGCGCCTCGTCCTCGTCAAACTCCACCGAAAGTCCATGCTCGCATACTAGCATATCCATAAGCTCTATATCAACGTCTTCCTGTTTGAAGGCGGCACCACTTTTGCCAAGGGCCATGGCTATGCGTCCCCAGTTCGCGTCGTGACCGGCAATAGCGGTCTTCACAAGAGGCGAGTTGGCGACTGCGCGCGCCGCCTTATCGGCGTCAGCGTCGTTAGCGGCGCCTTGCACGTATACGGTCACCAGCTTCGTGGCTCCTTCTCCATCGGCGGCTATCTGCCTTGCCAGGTCCTCGCAAACGGCTTTCAACGCATTCGCGAAAGCCTCATATGTCGCGGTGCCGGCGTCTATACGCGCACCGCCCGCCGCACCGGTCGCCAATATGAATACGCTGTCGTTAGTGGACGTGTCGCTGTCTACCGTGACCTTGTTGAACGAGACGTTGACTGCCTCGCGCAAAGCGGCGTCAAGTGCTTCGGCGCTAACGGGCGCGTCGGTCGCTATGACCGACAACATGGTAGCCATGTCGGGCTGTATCATTCCTGAGCCTTTCGCCATGCCGCCTACGTGATACGTTATGGACCCATCCATATTTTCGCTGGCAACATCGCCACATGTTTGAACGCTGAAACCTACGGCAGCCTCTTTAGCGTGTGTGTCGGTAGTCATGATGGCCTCGGCTGCCGCGTGTGCCGCGGCGATGTCAGCGTCACATGCGTCACCGGGGGACAAAACGCCCGCGGCCTTTGGCATTCCGCTTTCAAAACATTCCGTGCTTAGCGGCACGCCTATCACTCCGGTAGAGGCCACCAGCACCTGTTGCGGTTCGCAGTCGAACTTATCTGCCGCAATGCGCGACGTGCTGTTGGCGGTACCGCGGCCGGCACACCCAGTGGCCGCGTTGGCGTTTCCGGAGTTAAGCACTATAACGCGCGCGTACTTATCATGTTCGCGCTGCCATACCAAGTGTTCACGGCAAAGCGTGACCGGCGCCGCGCAAAACGCGTTTCTCGTGAACACACCAGCCGCCGTGCTGCCCTCCGGTACACAAACTACTGCCATGTCCTTACGGTTGGGATTCCGTCTGAACCCGGCGGATATACCGGCGCACTGAACGCCTTTAACGGCGCCTAACCCACCGTCTATCGCTCTTATGTCGTCTTTATCGTGCATAACCACTTTCTGCTTAGCAACTTTCTCTTAAATTTAAATTCTCTAACGAATGCCTGCGCCTTAAAATCGCAAGCATATAAATGTTTTTTGCGTATAGTGACATAGCATTTTGTTTTGAGTTCTGGGGTGCGAACACGTATGCTCGAGCGCTCTTTGCTCAGCAGGAGTGTGAGCCGGGGCCCCAGGTTTCAAAACAATATGCTATGGCACTAGGCCAAAAACATTTACACAGCAAACCCAACGGCGCGCAGGCCTTCGTCCTCCGCCAGCCCAAACAGCAGGTTCGCGTTCTGTATGGCCTGCGACGACGCCCCTTTACCAAGGTTGTCTATGGCACAGGACGCCACAAGAGAATGTGTAGCGGCGTCATACGCGATGCCTACCTGCGCGTAGTTAGTACCACGCACGGCCGCAGCGTGCGGCATCTGACCCGGTGGCAGAAGCGACACGAACGTCTCGTCTTTATATGCGGCCTGGTACGCTATTCCAACGTCATTGGCGCTTACGTTTTGCGCAAGCGGAACCGTGGCTGTCGCGACCATACCGCGTTTTAGCGGTGCCAGGTGCGGCGTGAACACTATCGGTACGTTCCTGCCCGCAAGGCGCGCGAACGTCTGCGCGATCTCAGGGGTATGCCTGTGGGTCGTCGCGCTATATGCGCTAACGTCCTCGGCGGCGCTGCAGAAACGCGTTCCGGGCGCAAGGCCCGCGCCGGACCCTGAAACACCGGATATCGCGTCTATGACTATAGTCCCGTTGCCAACTAATCCGGCAGCTAAAGCCGGCAGCACCGCAAGCGTTGCGGCGGTTGGGTAACACCCTGGGTTCGCCACCAACGCGCCACGGCCCTTCTGGGCGTATACAGACGCCAGGTTATACAGGTCGTTACGGTTGACCTCCGGTAGGCCGTAGACTGCAAGCGGCAGCAAGAACGGCGCGCTATGCGCCACTCCGTACCATTTCTCATATGTGCTCGCATCCTTAAGACGAAAGTCAGCGCTAAGGTCCACTACACTGCAACCAGACTCAAGCAACAATGGCGCTATGGCCATAGCCTTCGTATGCGGTACTGCAAGGAACGCCAGGTTTATGCCCGCGGCGGAGTTTATCACGCTCGCGTGCGAGATGAACTTCGCGTTGGTAACGCCCGTGAACGACGGGTAGACGCTGGCCAAAGACTGGCCCGCATACTCGTTTGACGTTATGGCCGACAGGTTGAATTTAGGGTGTGCAAGCAGCCAACGCACAAGCTCCGCCCCTGTATAGCCCGCCGCGCCTATCACTGCAACGTTTATCATCTCAACCCTTTCTTTTCCTTATATTCATATATGTAACATAATGATAACATTTTCAAGCATAAAGTCAACACTTTTTTAAAGTTTATTCATAAAAAACATATATTATAGCAATTATATGCAAAAAACCAAGAAATTAATTTTAATATATGCGTTAGCCGCGCGTCAGGCACGACGCGGACAAACGCTACTCACGTATTTATCTATGCTACCATTGTATGAATGGAGACTTTCAAGACCAACTTAAAGCGGGATTGGTTCATACTGCGCACTCTTGCTTCTAAGGACTTCAAATTAAAATACAGGCGTAGCGTACTTGGCGTTTTGTGGAGCGTCTTGAACCCGTTGCTTATGATGATAGTCTTGTCAGCGGTGTTCTCTTTTATGTTCCGCTTTGACATACAGAATTTCCCGCTGTACCTTATCTTGGGCAATATACTTTTCAGCCTTATGCAGTCGTCCACGTCAAACGGCCTCATGTCCATCATCGGCGCAGCGCCGCTGATAAAGAAGATACGTATAAACAAGGCCGTGTTCCCGCTTGAGAAAGTCCTGTTCGAACTCATAAATTTCGCGATATCGCTTATCGCCGTCGCACTGGTCATGATAT
>JAISJA010000043.1 GCA_031261765.1 Coriobacteriales bacterium
CCCAAGCGACGCGCCGGCGGACGCGCCCAAAAGGTCCGGAGACACAAGCGGATTCCTGAACATACCCTGCAATGACGCACCGGATGACGCAAGCGCCGCACCTACCAATATGACAAGTAATATGCGCGGCAGACGTATGTTGAATATGACGCGGTCTAACGAGTACACGGCAGTGTTGTCTGGCGTGATGGAAGACGCGTCAAAGAAATGCCTGAACAAGCCCTGTATGAGGTCTACGGGGTTAACGGAATAACGACCAAGGAAGAAAGATATGAAAAGCGCCGCCAGGAGCACCGCGACAAAGGCGATCTTCGCTATGGGCGATATGGGCGCATCGAACATACCTCGCGCACGTTTTACGTCCGCAGATATGCTCTCGTCTGTAGATGCAACCTCATGTTTTGTACCCATATGAGTATTATACGCTAACGGGTATAAGGTTCCGGCTTTCGCTACTTGCACTATACCGCAGCGTTATGCCGTGGATTCCGGGTCAAGCCCGGAATGACGTAACTTGGATGCCAGAATGACGTAACTTGGATGCCGGAATGACGTATAGGGGTGCCGGAATGACGTAGAAGGCGCCAGAATGACGGCATCATAAAGTATCTATAGCGTCGACAGCCCAGCGCTTGCATGCGACGTCCAAGAGACTCGGACGCACTACTATGATAGCGTCGTTATATGCTATATCATCAAGCAGTTTAAGCGCAGACGTGAATCCCCCACCATGTACGAGCTCCAGCGGCCCAATCTCGTCTATGACCGTAACAGTCGCGCGTTCGGCGGCCGCAGGTTCGCACAGGGCGTCAAAATATGCGTTCACAGCTTCCATAGCCGTATCACTGAACGCCCAGGAAAGGCCGTGCGCGCCAGCGCCTGCATCGGCGAGCCTTATACGTTCCTCGCCAGGCAACAGCAACGCGTCTATCCCAGTCTTCTTACCGCCATCGAAAACGGCGGGACAGATAATACCACTTACAGAAAAACCGGCTGCCCGGGAGTTATCCAACAACCCGAGCAGCTTTTGTGTCTTACCTGAACCGGACTCGCCGGTGATTATTGTTAGCATGAGTGTAAGATTATCATCGATTACGGTGCATTGTAAGCCATGTACAATACGCAAGTCATTCGCGTGGATTCCGGGTCAAGCCCGGAATGACGTAGCTTGGACGCCAGAATGACGTAGCTTGGACGCCAGAATGACGTTACAGGGAAAAGTTCTCTTTGCCCTCGAATACGTCCATGGCTTCGTCCGGGTCATAGTCGGCCAGCGTTATGGCGCTTATCGCCTTCGTTAAACGTATGGCTTCGTCTTCTGAGCGCATATGTATGTTACGGCCGGTCGCGTTACCGTCGGCACCACCGATGTGTATCTGGTCATACAGGTTCTGCAAGAACTCCTTTGCGTCTGCTTTTGAACCACCGGCGCATACAAGCCCGGTACGTCCGGCTGCCTCGCTGGCTATAGCCAAAAGCTCGGCCGAGCTCTTACCGTCGACGGCCTTTGGCGGATTGACCTTCACGAAGTCGGAACCAAGGCTCACGGCCACGCCCGCGGCGCCCGCTATAAGCGCGGCGTCCTTCTCGTTCTCTACCGCTTTACCACGTGGATAAATCCATAACACAGTTATGAGCCCGCTGGCGTGCGCCTCTGCTATAAGCTCGCCAGCCTCTGCCATCATAGTGGCCTCATATTCGCTGCCAAGGTAAATGGTGTAGCCGATACCCACGATGTTAACGCCGGCGTCGCGCATAGCTAGCACGCTATCAAGCGAGTATAATTGCGGCGAATAAGGGTCGTCCTGCGACGTCTTAACAAGGTTCGTCTTGGAGTTCATCTTCACGAGGTAGTTTATCTCAGGATAATCGGCCCCATAACGTGCGATGAGCCCGCGTTGGCCCGCAAGCACGCCAACGACGCCTTTTGAACCTATATGGAAAAGATGCTCCGGGTCGTTGTCAGACGGGTCTATGCCCTCGCCGTGGAAGTCCCCGTTTAGGTGCTCCACTTTCTGGTCGCACGCGAACAGCATAAGGCGGCCGGTATTGCGCGTGGCGGCAAGATAGTTGGCTATATAGTCCTCACGTGCCTCTGGCAATACGTCAAGCGGCACTTTAACGTCGTCAGCTGTGATCTTCAAATCTGGCATTTTCATTCTCCTTTAATCCTTGTTTATTGGTCGTTCATTATTTTGTAGTCTAATTATAAGGCAAAATCGTAACAAACGATACATCATGATATGCATATGGCAGACGGCGCTTCGCGCCACTGCCTGGATCCCGGGTCAAGCCCGGGATGACGTAATGGAACCCGGGATGACATAAGCTAGGCAATAGGTTCGGCAAAACCGTCTATGACCGCGCCTGGCGGTTCCACGGCACGTTTGTATGAAGCGGACCGTACCATGCGCGCTATCTGTGCCTTGGCGTTAGCGGCGTCAGGCGCTACGGAGCTAACGTCCTCGTTTGAGAAATACGCGCGCAGCGCGTCGTCAAGTATGTCATACGGCGGTAAGTTGTCCACGTCACGCTGTCCGTCATACAACTCGGCAGACGGGGCCTTATCCAAAACGGTTTGAGGAATCGGTTCGGTGTCCCCGGTCTCGGCCGCGCTGGCGTTTCGCCACTTCGCCAGTTTGTATACGTCTGTCTTGTACACGTTGCCTATGGGCGCGAACGCGCCGCACGTATCGCCATATAATGTGGAGTAACCCATAGCGGCCTCTGACTTGTTGCCTGTGTTCAATACGAACCAGCCATATGTGTTCGATAAATGCATGAGCCATACCATGCGCAAACGCGCCTGCAGGTTCTGCAGGGCGATGTCTGACCCGCGTGTACCAATGGTGTCATCCGAAAGCTCAACAAAAGACATGTAAGCGTCGTCTATGGAAAGCGTCACGGTATCTATGTCAAGACGCCGTGCAAGCTCAGAAGCGTCGTCTACACTGCCGGGCGTGGAATGCGGACCCGGCATAAGCACGCCGTGCGTGTGCTCGGGCCCAAGTGTATCCACCGCTATAGCGGCCACGACAGAGGAGTCTATACCGCCGGACAGTCCTATAACGACGTCTTTGCATCCGTTGTCCTGAAGGAAGTCCTGGGTTTGGATGCAGATGTCGTCCCAGTATTTACCGTAGTCTGTTGTCATGTTGCTATATGCTTTCCTTATGTAATGTATCGCGTGGATTCCGGGTCAAGCCCGGAATGACGTAATGGGCTCGCAGGATGACACACTAGCTTAATATTCTGCTAGCCCCATATGATATTCGTTTGCTATCGTAGTAGGCTCGTTGTGCCCAGGATACACCACTGTCTCGCCAGGAAGCTCGCACAGGCGCGCAAGGCTGTTGTGCATGTCATCCGCACTGCCGCTCTCAAGGTCTGTCCTGCCGCAGGTGCCCTTGAACAGCGTATCGCCCGAGAACATAACGCCGTCGCTGTCGCTGTACAGGCATATGCCGCCCTGGGTGTGCCCCGGCGTGTGCAGAACGTTGAATTCCAGTCCGCCTACCTTCAGCACGTCTCCGCCTGATACGGACTTAACCGGCTGCTTCAAGTCGTGCATGTCGCATTCCAGATGTCCACGGTCTGCTTTGTGCGCGTAAACAGAAGCGCCTGTGGCATTTGCAAGTTCCACAAGCGCTCCAACGTGGTCTGTGTGGCGGTGCGTCAGCAATATGGCGTCCACTTTGCGGTCGCCTATGGCTTTCATGATGCGCTCGGCGTCATCAGCGGGATCTACCACGACGACATGGTCGCTGTCAGCTTCTTTGCTGATTATGTAACAATTGGTGATAAGCCCGGGTGCGTAGGGTATGGGTATATCTAATGTCTCGATATTCATAATGCCCCTTCCTATAAAGCCGCTAGTTAAGCAATATGTTATTTACCATGATAGCGTAAATTTATCAGTGGCGTCCGGGCGCTACGCGATTGGCCTCTATAACGCCTTCCACGCTTAGCAGCGACACCAACACGTGATCGATTCTGGCGATTTGCGACACCTCGAACACGAATTGCATCTCTACCATGCCGTCTTTATGGCTCTTAGTGCTTCCGGATAACACGTTCACGCCAGAGTCGGCAAGCACCTGTGTGACGTCTTGCAAAAGGCGCAGCCTGTCTACGGCCTCTATGAATATCTGCACCGTATACGCCGCGTCGCTGGCGCCCGGCCCCTCCCATTCAACGTCTATGCCACGGCCTTTATCCTTAAGCAGTTCTATCGCGTTGGGACACGTGGACCTGTGCACCGACACCCCACGTCCGCGCGTTACGAACCCTATTATGTCGTCGCCTGGAACGGGGTTGCAACAATGGGCCAGGTGCACCAGCACGTCGTCCAAACCGGTAACGCGCACTCCGGTATTATTACCGGATTTCACGCGACGACCGGCCGTAACGTGCTCTATAGCAGGCTTCATGCTGCGCCCTGCTGCTTCCATGGCCTTCTCGGCCGCCTCTACGTCCTGCCCGCGCTTCGCGAGCGCTTGTAACATCTTATGCGCTACCTGCTTCACGCTTACCTTGCCGGTTCCTATGCGCGCTAACAATACGTCTGTCGTCTCGCCGGTCTGTTGCTCGTAGTTGCGTCGTAAGTCCTGCAGCGCCTGGTTGGAACGCGACGTTAAGCCGTACGAGCGCATCTCGGCCGCTAAAATCTCGCGGCCTTTAAGTATGTCGTCGCCGCGTGTCATCTTAGAGAAATAGCTGCGTATCTTCTGCCTGGCTGACGGCGTCTTGACGATGTTGAGCCAATCGCGTGACGGCCCGGACGTCTTCTGCGTGAGTATCTCTACCCTATCGCCGGTCTTAAGCTCATAAGACAGGGGCACTATAGCGCCGTTCACCTTTGCGCCAACGCAATGGTTACCGACTTCTGTATGTATGGCATATGCGAAATCTATTGGCGTGGAACCGGCACGCAGCGTCTTGACCTCCCCTTTAGGGGTGAAGACAAAGACCTCCGTATATACGAGGTCACGTTTGAACGACGCCATGAACTCATGTGGGTCGTCCGTGTCGTCCGCCCAGTCCAGCACCTGACGAAGCCACATGAGCTGCTCGTCGAATGCAGGGTCCAAATCGCCCTTCTCGCCTTTGTAACGCCAATGCGCGGCGACGCCATATTCGCTTTGCCTGTGCATCTCTATTGTGCGTATCTGTATCTCCAACGGACGTCCGGCCTGCCCTATGACCGTAGTGTGCAGCGACTGGTACATGTTCAGCTTGGGCATGGCGATATAGTCCTTGAAGCGTCCCGGCATAGGGCGCCACAACGTATGCACCGCGCCCAAACAAGAATAACATTCGGCCACTGTGTCCACTATTATACGTAGTGCGATAAGGTCGTATATCTCAGAGAAGTCCTTGCCCTTCTCGACCATTTTCTGATATATGGAATACAGGTGCTTGGGCCTGCCGGTTATCTTCGCCTCTATGTTAAGTTTGGCCAACACGTCGCCCAGCTGCGCTATTGTGTCGTTAAGGTATTTCTCACGCGCGTCGCGCGACTCCGCGACCATGTGCTGTATCTGCGCGTACTTGTGCGGTTCCAGGTAATAGAACGCCAGGTCCTCAAGCTCCCACTTTATTGAGCTTATGCCAAGCCTGTGCGCCAGCGGCGCGTATATCTCCATGGTCTCCTGGGCCTTGAAAAGCCGCCTGTCCTCGCGAAGCGCGCCCAGCGTGCGCATGTTGTGCAGCCTGTCAGCCAGCTTTATGACTATGACGCGTATATCCTGCGCCATGGCCACCAGCATCTTGCGAATGGTGTTTGCCTGTTGCTCTGAGAGCGTCTCGACCTCAAGGCGCGTTATCTTAGTCACGCCGTCCACGAGCTTCATGACGTCCTCGCTGAAGTTATCCTTTATATCGTCAAGCGTGACGTCGGAGTCCTCTACGGTGTCGTGCAAAAGCGCAGCGGTTATCGTGTCCACGTCCATTTTAAGGTCCACGAGGATAAGCGCGACCTGCACGGGATGGCTTACGAACGCCTCTCCGCTCTTGCGTTTTTGCCCGTGGTGCGCTTCTTTCGCGAACTCATAGGCACGTTTCAGCTGCGCA
>JAISJA010000049.1 GCA_031261765.1 Coriobacteriales bacterium
AAAGACGAAGAAGACGAGTTATGATACGCGCAATTATAGTTGATGATGAAGCCCCGGCGCGCTCTGAGCTACGGTTCTTACTAGACGAGACCGGAGAGGTCGAGACGATAGGCGAGGCAGCGAACGTACGTGAGGCGCTAGAACGTTTAAAAGAAAGAGGCGGCGACGTCATGTTCCTGGACATAAGCATGCCAGGGATAAACGGCATAGACCTTGCCGAAGCGCTGCAGCAGATGACTTATCCGCCTGCTATTGTGTTCGTAACGGCGTATAGCGAGCACGCGGCGCGCGCTTTTGACGTGAACGCCATAGATTACCTGTTGAAGCCCGTTGAGATGGACCGTTTGCTAAAGGCCATTAACAAGGTGAAGCACTATCTTGTCTCGTGCTCTAAAGAAGAACACGTAGAACGTATTCCTGTCGAGAAGAACGGCAAGAAGATGCTTGTCGCGGCCGATATGGTCAGCTATCTTATGGCCAAAGACGATTACGTGCACGTGTACGCCGGCGACGAGTGCTATATGTCCAACGTGTCTTTAGCATCTCTTGAAGAACGGCTCGTGCAATTTGGGTTCTTCAGGGCGCACAGGCGCTACCTTGTGAACCTCTCACAAGTGCAGTCCATAACGCCCGCCGGAGGCGGAACGATGACGCTTAAGCTACGTAACACGAATGACGAGGTACCGGTATCGCGTCGCCGTGTACCGGAGATCAAGAAGCTCTTGAACTTATAGGCGCCCGTCGTGGCATATGCGTCATGTGTGGTGACCATATGCCGCCCGGGTGTTTTGTGGGGGAGTTGACCGACATAACATGACAAACGCACCATCAACAAAAGTACTGACAGTTCCCAACTTGCTTACGTTCATACGTTTGCTGTTGTTGCCCGTTGCGTTTATTTTGCTAGTAAACTATCAGAACAATATACTAGCGTGTATCATATTCGCCGTCGCGGCTTGTACTGACTTCGTTGACGGCAAGGTGGCACGCGCCACCAACAGCGTCTCGCGCCTTGGAACGCAGTTCGACCCGCTTATAGACAGGTTGCTTATAATAACCGGCGTCGTGGCCGTGTTGCTTGTTGGGCGCATACCGTTATGGATACTTATAGTGCTGCTGTCGCGCGACGCCCTTATGCTGGTGCTCACGGCATATATGCGTCTGCGCCTGCACCGCCCGTTCAAGGTCATATTCCTGGGCAAGTTGACCACGGCCGTGGTAATGGCCGGTTTCGTAATGCTCATATTGGACTGGCCCGAGGTGCCGGGCATCGGCCTTGTGGACTTTTCCTGGTTGCCCGGGTGGGGCGCCACCGGAACGCTACTTGGCATATGGTTTCTGTACGTTGGAATGATAATATCCTGGATATGCGCCCTTATATATATTTGGAAGGGCATGCATATGAAGCCGCGCAGCGCTCTGGAAGACAGGCGCGTTGGCAAAGACAGGCGAAGGCAGGAAAGACGGTATTCCGGCGTGGACAGGCGCTCCGGTCTGGACAGACGTGCGGCCGCGCGTGGAGCCGACGTCTCAGTTCCGCTAACCAAAGGTGAGATTGCCGGTGGCGTATTCATCGCGCTTGCGATATGCGCCATGGCGGCCGTTTGCATATGGTCTTCTGCCACGAAATGGAACGAACTGCATATGGGGTACGACGACGCGATGGCCTTGGCCACGACGCAAACGCAAAACGAGACCGCCATGCCCGTTACGCTCACATATGGCGATAGCAGCTGGGAGCTTGACCAGCCGACGCTGGTGTCGTGGGTCTCTGACGATGCTTCACAGCTTGATACCGGAGGCTGGGTGGTCACGCCATACATAGACAGCGCTAAGCTGCAGGCTGGTCTGCACGACGTCACCGGTGACGTTGGCATAGACGCCCCGGCCCAAGACGCGAGCTTCAAAGTAGACGGCGGTAACGTGGACATAGTGCCTTCAGTGGAGGGAAACACCGGCAATTACGACGAATGCGCCAACGACCTGACCAACGTCATCTTTGGCAACAGCGAGCTTGGCATAAAGCCCATAACGGACGCCAGCGACCGTGTGGTGGATTTCACGACCACGCCCGTGGACCCCAGCCTTACGACCGACGAAGCCCAGGGCTATGGCATAGTGGGCGAGATAGCTACGTTCACGACTAACTACAGTTCGGCTTCGTCTGCCAAGGTGACCAATATACATTTGGCCAGCGATAAGGTCAACGGTTCGCTTATCGCGCCGGGCGGCACGTGGTCGTTCAACGACACCGTTGGAAACACGACCACGGCAGAGGGATACCAGCAGTCCATAGGCATAGCCAACGGCGAATACGTAGACGACATAGGTGGCGGCGTCTGCCAGGTCGCGACCACTATATTCAACGCGGCATTCAACTCGGGCCTGCCGATAGTTGAGCGCACGGCTCATACTTTATATATAGCGTCGTATCCGGCCGGGCGCGACGCGGCGGTATCTTATCCCAACGTGGACCTTAAGTTTGGAAACGACACGCCTAACTGGGTCATGTTAACGATGTCATATGATTCTAGCAGCGTTACCGCTACGCTCTGGGGCACGGACCCGGGCTATAGCGTAGACGTTAGCGTTGGCGACTGGCAGGCGGGCGACCATTACCAGACCAAGCAAGAACCTGACGCGGACCTGCCGGTTGGTACCACGAAGGTGAAGACGCAGGGCATAGACGGGCGCATAATAACCGTGAACCGTAAGGTCTATGACTCAAACGGGAACGTGATACGCGATAAGGACTTCAAGTCCACGTACCAGCCTCAAGACGAAGTGGTGCAAGTGGGCACCAAACCTGCGAGCTAACCGAATAACTCATTAAAGAAGGTATGGCGGTCTAATTTTTGAACCTGGGGCCCCGGTTCGCGCTCCTGCTGGGCAAAGGACGCCCGAGCATACGCGCTCACCCCCAGAACCCAAAATCAAACCGCCATACCTTCTTTTGCGAATGCGTTAGTTGCGCTAAGGCGCTGGTTTGGTGCCCACTGATAATTTAAAGAAAAATTAAAGAGATAATAGTGAGACGCTTTCTACGTGTTCGGTTTGGGGGAACATGTCAACGGGTGTTGTTCGCATAAGGGTATATCCATAATCGTTCAAGTACTTAATATCGTGTGCTAGCGTGCTAGGGTTACATGATACGTATACTATGTGCGGTATGCGCGCGTCCGCCAATACGCGTAGCGCCTCGTCAGATAGACCCGCCCGCGGCGGGTCTATGACCGCTGCAGAGTAGTCCGTAGGACATGCGCCTGTGGTGTTTTGTGCGTTCGCGTCATTTGCGGCGTCATCTGTGGCGTTTTCACTATCGGGCTTTCCAGCTAATATCGCCGGCAGCTCGCGGGCCACGTCGCCGCCAATGACGCAAACGTTATCGTCAAGGCCGTTGTCCTTTAAATTGCGCCTTAGGTCGCGTATGCTGGACCCGGCGGACTCTATGGCGCATATGCGCGCGTATGTCTTAGCAAGCGGCAGTGTGAAAGTCCCCGCGCCGCAATATAAATCGAGTACGTTCGCGCTTGTTGGCACGTTGGCGTCATCAAGAGCGTCTGCCACCAAACCTATAAGCGCCTCCGCGCAAAAACTGTTCACTTGAAAGAAGGACGGCGCGGATAGTTTCATGGTGCAGCCGTTTAACTCTTCACGCCAAAAGCCCCTGCCGTTCAAAACGTCCGTGCTCCTGGCGTGCCTTGGGTTCGACGCGTGCCCCGTGGTAACACGCACCATGCTGGTGGCATGCGAGCCATTGTACCTTAGTGCGTCTC
>JAISJA010000102.1 GCA_031261765.1 Coriobacteriales bacterium
TCACACAAACCAACATCACTTAACGAGGCGAACGTAACGCACACGGTTATGTCAGCCGGTGCGATGGTCGCCGGCGGTCTTGCGTTCACGATACCCGGCATTTGGATACTTGATTCGTCTACTGACGTCGACTGGTGGCAGATGCTGATAGTGGCGCTTGCCGGATGCGTATTCGGCCTTATATGCTGCGCCGTGTTGCGCAGGCACTTCATAGAGCGCGCTCATTTGGAGTTTCCCATAGGCGAGGCCGCGGCCGAGACGCTCATAGCCGGAAATAGCGGAGGCAAGACGGGCGCTAAACTGTTCGGCTCAATGGGCATAGCGGGCATATACACGTTTCTGCGCGACGGGCTGGGCGCGTTGCCGTCCATGTTCTTTGGCAACGTCAGCGTTCCAGGGGTCGCGTTTGGCATATACAACTCGCCCATGATGCTGGCCGTGGGATTTTTGGTGGGCACCGCCGCCGTAGTGGTCTGGTTCATAGGCGCGTTATTTGGCAACTTTGGCATTATAGTGGGTGGCACGGCCGCAGGTCTTTGGGACGCTGGCACTGCGCAAGGCATATGTTCTAGCCTGGGCATGGGCACCATGATGGGATGCGGCGTGGGCGTCATAGCAAAGATGCTGTTCAAGGCGATAAGGGCGCGGGGCGCAAGCGGTCACCATACGAGCGCCGGATCGCAAGGCTGTCATCCTGCGAGCGCCGAAGGCGCTGCGCAGGATCTCACCGACTACGACGATGGGGATTCTGCGCAGCCGCTACGCGGCTCGCAGAATGACGGGTGGCCGTTAGATGGCTCGCAGAATGACGGAATTACGCTTGGCGGGTCACGCAATGGCGGAGCGGAGCGCACGCGGCACGGCAGCTATGGGACACGGCACGAGCATGGCAAGCAGTATGTGGCGCTTGTCATCATAGCCGTAGTGGCGGTGGCGCTGCTTATATGCTTCGCGCTGCAGCTGGGACCTATTGCTAGCATGATAGTAGTCGTGGCCGTATGGATAACCTCTGCCATGGCCGCACAAAGCTGCGGACAGACCGGTATAGATCCTATGGAGATATTCGGGCTTATCGTCTTGCTTATAGCCGCCGCTACGTCAGGACTGCCGCACGCGCAGCTCTTCTTCATAGCCGCGATAATAGCAGTGGCATGTGGACTTGCGGGTGACGTCATGAACGACTTCAAGGCCGGACACATGCTGGGCACTAACCCGCGCGCGCAATGGATTGGCGAGGCTATAGGGTCCATCGTGGGCGCCATAGTGGCCGTGGCCGTTATGTGCGTACTGGTGGGCGCATATGGTGCAGGCGCGTTTGGCCCGCACGGTACGTTCATCGCCGCGCAGGCGTCGGTGGTGGCCACCATGGTTGGCGGTATACCGTCACTACCGGCGTTTATCATTGGGCTTGTCGCGGGGTTCGTGCTTTACTTAACCGGACTGCCGGTAATGATGCTTGGGCTTGGAATATACCTGCCGTTCTATATGTCGTTCACGGCGTTTCTGGGCGCCATGGTAAAGGTCGTATACGACGCGATTTGCAAACAGACGCGCAAACGACAGGCTGGCGCTGGCGGTGGGAATGACGAACTGAAAAAACGCCAGGGCGAGAACGGGTTGGTCATAAGCAGTGGGCTTTTAGGCGGCGAGTCCGTCGTGGGCGTAATACTCGCGCTAGCGGCGGTGATTACAGGGATTGGCGGGTAAGGTACCATATCATTGTGGTTGTGGCGGGTATATAGTATCTATCTCGTGCCTTAGCAGCGCGTGCTCAGGCGCTTTTAAGTCCGCGTCGGCGTCAAGTATGGCCTCGGCCTCTTCATGCGCACTCGCTATTATTTTTGCGTCGTCTATGACGTTCACGAGCTTTAACGCGCCCGCGCCGTGCTGGCGCGTACCCATTACGTCGCCCTCGTGACGTAGTCGCAGGTCCTGCTCGGCAAGCTTGAAGCCGTCCGAGACGCGCTCCATTAGCCTAAGTCGGCGCTTGGCCTCTGTGTCACGCGCGTTGCTTACCAAGAACAGCTGCCCGTCATACGCGCCGCGCCCAATGCGTCCGCGCAACTGGTGCAGCTGCGCCAAGCCAAAGCGGTCTGCGTCCTCTATGACCATGACGGTGGCGTTGGGCACGTCTATGCCAACCTCTATGACCGTCGTGGACACCAGCACGTCTATGTCGCCCGCGCGGAAGTCCCGCATTATAGCTTGCTTCTCGGCCGGTGCAAGCTTACCCGTAAGCAGGCCCACGTTCTTATCGGTAAAGACCTTATTGCGCAGGAAGTCCACTTCGTCTTCCGCGGCGGTTATGTGGTCGGCGTCGTCAAAGGCCGCAAGGTCGTATATAGAGTCGTCGGCCACGTCGTCCCGGACACTGTCGGTTTGGTGGGCCATGGGGACGGTTCTCACGGCCCGCTTGCCGCCATTCCCAGCTTGACTGGGAATCTCACGTAACGAACATACACCTTGTGAGGAATCCCCGTTTTCACGGGGATGACGTTTTACAAACGTGCCACGAGAACCGTCCCCATGGCCCGCATGGCCCGCGTACTTGCGCCTTGTCGCGCCGGCATGCGTTATAAGCGGGCACACTATATATGCCTGGTGCCCGGCGGCAAGCGCTGCGCGAATGCCGTCATAGGCCTCGTTGATAAGCGACTTGGGCACCACCTTCGTGGTAACGTGCGCAGGATTGGGACGCGTGCGCAGATAGCTTGTCTGCATGTCGCCATATACCACCAACGCAAGCGAGCGCGGTATGGGCGTCGCCGTAAGCGCCAGGACGTCACAGCCGGGGCCCTTCGCGTACAGCGCCTGGCGTTGGTCCACGCCAAAACGGTGTTGCTCGTCTATTACTGCCAGCGACAGGCATTTGAAGTCCACGTCGGGCCGCAGAAGCGCGTGCGTGCCAAACAGCACGCTTAAGTCGCCGGCGACAAGGTCGCTTAATATACGCTTGCGCTCGTCTGCGGCGGTAGAAGCCGTAAGCGTTGCCCACCGTATTCCAAGCGCGTCGAACATTGGGCCTATAGAGCTAGCATATTGTTTAGCTAGTATCTCTGTGGGGGCCATGCAGCAGGCCTGCCAACCGCTATCGCACGCGGCGGCAAGCGCGTGTGCGGCGACCACGGTCTTGCCAGAGCCAACGTCGCCTAACAGCAGGCGCGCCATGGGTTTATCGGCAGACATGTCCTTTAATATCTCTGCTATGGCGTTTGACTGGTCGTTTGTTAACGTGAAGCCAAGGACGCCTGGCATAGCAGTAACCAACGCGCCGTTTATAGCGTGCGAAAACGCCTTTGTTCCACGCTGCGCCAACATGCGTTCGCGCATGCGTGTAAGCTGGGCGTACAGCACTTCCTCAAACGCAAGGCGGCGACGGGCCTCGCTCCTGCTGGCGTCGTCTTGCGGAAAGTGTATGTTGCGCAACGCCGCCTGCTTGCTCATGAAGCCATGCCGCACGCGCAGGCTCGCGGGAAGCGGGTCAAGCGGAGCGGGAACGTATTGCAGCGCCGAACGCACGGTCCTGGCTATCTGCGCCGTTGAGATATCCGAGGTGGCATGGTAGACGGGCTCCGTCTGAAGCTCGTTCTTATCAAAGTCAGCGTCTAATATTATGTACGCCGGGCTTGACATGCGGTTGAAGTTGAAGTTGAACTCGACCTTGCCAAAAAGCAGCACCCGCATTCCGGTGCTGAACGTGCGTGCCAGCCACGGTTGGTTGAACCATGACGCGAACATGACACCGGTCTTATCTTTAACGGAAACCTCTACTATGGAAAGCCCACGGCGCGGGCGTTTCAGGCTTACCTCGTCGATGGTGCCTATCACGCTGGACTTCTCGTTTAGCGGCGCCGTCGCTATATCAACCACCTTTGAGAAGTCGTTGTAGCGAAAAGGATAGTATGCTAGCATGTCCCTAATGGTATGCACGCCAAGCTTCGCGAGCGCTTTTTCGCGCGCGGGGCCAACGCCCTGTAAGGCCGATACCGGTTGTTCGAGGTCTTGGGTTTGTTGGATGCGGGAGGTCACGATAACAAGCGGTTCAATTCATTAGATTCCGGGTCGCGCGTCCGCTTAACGACGTCTGCTTCGCAGCCGTCTACGGACACGGCCCGGAATGACGTAAAGGCATGAAAAATCAATGGTTTGAGTGCATAAGACACGAGAATCCGACCGAAGTTGCCTACGTGCAATGAGGAAGGATTGTCGTGGCTTAGGCGCCAAAGCATTGGTTTTTCATTCGGCTCCCATTAGTATGGGATACAACGGTTGCTCGCCGCGTTGGGCGTCTATCTCTATGTCAGGATTCGCGCTTGCGATGCGGTCTTGCAGCGTAGCGAAGTCCGCGTCTGACATGTCGGCGCCGGCAAGCAACGTAAGTATGTCCGCGTCTTGGGTTATCATGTCCGCGAGCTTAAACGACGCGTCGATGACGTCTCCGTCCACTATGTCTATGGACCCGTCGACGATGCCTATGACGTCGCCGGTCTTTATCTTCGTGCCGTCCGACGCCTTTGCGCGCTTTACGGCGTGCGTTACCTCACCAACGTGCATATCGGCAAACGACTCAGTCATCTCTGCCGCGTTGTCGTCTAGTGACGCCGTCTCGTCAAAGACCAACAGCGCGCTGAAAGCCTGCAAGACGCTCGTGGTGGGCACGACCGCTACCGGCAACTTGGCGTGTTTCGCGGCGGCGTTAGCGGCAAGATGTATGTTCTTGTTGTTGGGAAGTATTATGACCGCGTCTGAGTCTGTAAGCTCTATAGCGTGTGTGAAGTCTCCGGTTGACGGGTTCATGGACTGCCCACCTTCTACCACTATGTCGGCCCCTTGCGACAAAAGTATGTCGCGTATGCCGCTGCCACTAGCGCACGCTATGACGGCTATTGGCTTGTGTTCTGCCATGGGACGCATGCCTATGGGCGGCTCGTCTGCCGCAGCGGCGCCTTTGGCGCCCGTGCTTGTCGCACCGCCCGTGTTTGCAGTAGCGCTAGCCGCGCCCGCGCCGGCCGCACCGGCCATCACGGTTCCGGTGGCTTTTGAGTCAGCCAGGATCTTCTCGTCACGTTGTTCGCTTTGTAGCTTCATGTTGTGTATATATACTTCGTAGACCTGGCCGCGGTCCGTCATATATGAAAGTACCTTACCAGGGTCGTTTGAGTGCACGTGCACCTTAAAATCAGGGTGTGCGCCTACCATGAGTTCGCAATCGCCCATGGACGAAAGGAACTTCAGGGTCTTATCAACGTCTATGTCTTCGCTCTTGAACAGGAATTCTGTGCAATACAGGTACTTGCTACCTTCCCAGTCGTTTATGTGCTCTATCTCGACCTTTGGTGCGCCTTGCACGAACGCTGCGGCAGGTGACACAGCCGGCGCCTCGCCGGTAACTGCCAACATAAAGCCTTCAAGCAAAATGGCAAGTCCATAGCCACCGGCGTCTACCACGTCGTTTTCCTTTAATACGGGAAGGAGCTCCGGCGTGCGTTTAACTGAGGCATATGCCTCTGTCGAGACGGCCTTAAGCGCGTCTGCCAGGCTAAGCCCGTCACGCTCGGCTGATGCGGCGGCACTGGCCGAGTCGCGCAGCACGGTTAATATAGTGCCGTCAACTGGCTTGCGCACGGCGCCAAACGCGACGTCCACCGCACTAGCGAGCGCGGATGCTATCATGCTAGTATTCAGCTCGCTGGCGTCCTGCACGCTCTGCAGGGCGTCGCATATACCGCGCAGTATCTGAGACGTTATAACGCCAGAGTTGCCGCGCGCACCCATAAGGGAGCCATGCGTTATAGCGGCACATACGTCGCAAAACGGCGCGGCTGGGTCAAGCGCCTGTACCTCGCTTATAACAGTGCCAAAAGTGAGCGACATGTTGGTGCCCGTGTCGCCGTCCGGCACTGGGAACACGTTAAGCTTGTTTATGTCGTCTGTGCGGGCGTCAAGCGCCGCGCCGGCTTGTATAAGATAAGGTAGGACCGTCTGGGCGTTTAAAGTGCCTTCCATTACGCCTCCCTTGGGAACCCGGCGTTGCGAATGCCATTCAGCGACTCCGCTCGCGTGCTACCCACGGCACGCGCGCCTGCATCGCCCGTTCGCTCAGACGCGTGGATGCCCTGCACGTGCACTTCTATGTTCCCGGCGTTCACACCGGCGTATTCGTTTAAGACGTACCTTACCGCGTCGGCAAGGTTCTTGGACACCACCGCCAGGTTCACGCCCTGCTCGACGATTATATAAAGGTCCACGTTCACGTATTCAACCTCAGAGATAAGCTCGCTAGCGCCTGGCACTAAGGTTTTCTCCCTGGTTATATGGATGCCGCGCTTAATGGCACGCGCTGGCAGCACATGCGCTATACCGGCCGGAAGCGACGCGGCGACCATGCCCACGACGCCGTAGCTTTCCAATGCGGCGTATCCAATCATATCTATAATCGCGCTATTTGATATGGTAAGCGTTCCGTTAACCGACGTCTTGTCGTCTGACATGAATCCTCCCATCTGGGAAATATATATTTGACAAGGCCGGCAATCCATGTTATATGAATTACAAGCTAAAATTAAGTATAGCAGAGGTATAACAAGGCGAATTAAGGAGAATACAGTGGCCGACCTTGCATTGAGATTCAACAAGGACGTCTTGGTGGTAGAAGGCTCTATTGACACGTTGCTTGCGCGCGACGGCGCTTTGGACGTGGATAGCGCGTCGGAGCTGTTGGACGTGTTGGAACCCGGGCTTATAATAGACGCGCATCGCAGATACAAACAAGCGGGCGCGCAGTGCATGATAAGCAACACCGTGGGCGGAAGTACTAATATGCTATCACGCTATGGTCTTGCCGAGCGAGCAGACGAGCTTAACCGCGCGGGCGTGCGCTGCGCACTTGCGGCACAGCCTGAACACGTACTGGCATGCGTTGGAAGCTGCGGCGTAAGCATAACTGACGATACGGCTACGTACGACGCGGCATACGCACAATACATCACGCAGATAAAATCGCTTGCGGCCGAGGGCCCTGACGCCATATTCATACGTGATGCGGCAGAGATGGACGACGCGATATGCGCGGTCAGCGCGGCTGGTGAGGCGTGCGATCTGCCCGTGCTTGTTACGCTGACCGGAGAGGCTTTTGCGCGCGGTGGCGATGCTGGCGGCGACGCTGGCGTTGGCGATGCCGGCAACAGCGAGGGCAATGGGGCTGGCCTGGAGGCGTCCATACGCGCGCTAAAAGAGGCCGGAGCGGACGCCGTTGGCTTTGGCGGCAACATCGGCGCAACGGATATGGTACCGCTTATAAAAAGAGCGGCCGCAATATGTGACCTGCCGATAATAGCCATGCCGGCCGCGACCGGGCCAAGCGACCTCATGGCCGACTTCGCGTTTCACGCGCGCGCGGCGGGAGCGCAGTTCATAGGAGCGGGGCTGTGCAGCGATCCTTCGTATACGGGAGCTGTTTATGCCGCCATAGGCGGCCTGGACGTAAAAACACCTGAGTTGGCATGAAATAAAATAGGACGCGCCATAGCGCGTCCTGTGCAAGAGGTCAGGGAGCTATTGTCTTAAACAATCCCCTGAAATAACAATATAACAATACGCTAGCTTATGTATGGGCTAGTGTATTTGTCAACGAAACGAAAGCTATGCGACAGAGTTAGCCAGATGCATAACGCCGCTCTTGCGGTTCGCAGCCTGGTTCTTATGTATGATGCCCTTTGACACGGCCCTGTCAAGCAGACGGCATGCAGCGTTGGCGTTAGTGAGCGCCGTTTCCTTATCGGCATTCGCCACTGCGTCACGTACCGCGCGTACGGCGGTCTTCAGCTCGCTTTTAGCCGCGCGGTTGCGCATGCGGGCTTTCTCGTTAGTTAGTATACGTTTCTTTTGGCTCTTGATGTTTGCCACTTTTACTAAACCTTTCTTGTCTTAAATCACAGACTATATATGTTACCACAAATAACATGATTATATGGGCTTAGCGTGACATGGATTCCGGGTCAAGCCCGGAATGACGTAAGGAGGATACGGAATGACGTTAGTGGGTGCCGGAATGGCGTAAATGGGTCATCCTGCGAGACGCGAAGCGGCTCGCAGGATGACGCACTCATAGAGCGCTATGCTCGCTCTACCACCTTAGATACCATTCTCCATGTAGACAACGCCGTCACGCGTGCACTCCCACTCGGGCTGCTCCCAGGTATGATAGCCGTTATCCAGCAGCTCTTCTTTACGTTTCGCAATATCGCTTGCCGCGTCGCTCGTATCACCATACATAAGCGCGCCGGTTGGGCAGTTGTATACGCAGTATGGAATATTCCCAGTGGACGCGTCGCCGTGGCATTTCGCGCATTTCTGGCTATACACGGGGTTCCACTTAAGGTACAGGTTGGGCCATTTGCCGCCGGCCTCGTCTATGCCGCCGCCGCCTATAGTGCGCACGAACATGCGGTACTCATCCAAATCTAACTTATATGCCGACTTACAAGCCATAGAGCAGGTCCAGCAACCCACGCAACGGTTAACGTCAACCAAAATAGTCTCTGCCATGATTACTCCGCCTTCCTTATGTCGCAAACGACGTCGAATATGACCTCCGGCGCCCTGTCACCGGCTATGAAACGCGTGGTCCTGGGCATGCCGAACATCGCCTGGATGCCATCCCAGCGCCTGCCGTTTATAACGGACATCGGGGTCTCGGTCTCTGGCGCGTTGTTGGGAGCGGCCAGCTCTTGCGGGCAGTCAGTGTCAGGATAATACGTCTCGTCGAAGCTATACCAGGTATGCACTATGCCCGGCGCAACGTCTTCGCGCAGGTGCAGCACAGAGCGCATGGTCCCACGCTCGTTGAACACCTCTACCGCGTCGCCGTCGCGCAGTCCCTTCTCGGCCGCTGACACGGGGTTCATGGCCACGCCAAACTGCGTGTGGGCCAGGCGCTCCAGCTCTGGAACGTTCGTGAACTGACCTTGCATGAAGTACTTATGTCTGCCGATAAAGAACTGGAAGGGATACGTCTTCTTAAGGTCGGCGTCGGTAACGTAGGTCGTCTGCTGACGCGCAAGCTGGTCACCGGTCTCGACGTGGATCTCGCTGTAGAACTGTATGCGACCGGTCTCGGTGCCATTGGGCCCGTGCATAGAGTATGGGTCGAACGGTATATCAGGGGCCTCTGTGTGCAATATCTTGGCCGCTGCCAGCCGGTCATAGGTCACGTCTGCCACCTGGCCGGCACGCGAGGCGTCCTCAGACTGGGTTATCTTGGCCTGAAGCGGCACCTGCTGCGAGTCAACCGATATACGCGCCCATTCCTCCTGCGTCTTATCGAAATACTGACCAATGCCCAAACGCGAGGCGATGCCGTTCCAGATGTCCGCCACGGTACGTGACTCGCCGCACGGCTCTATGGCCGGCTCGCAAAGCGTTATGCAGTTGCCCACCTCTGTGTTGACCTCATAGCGCTCGTAAGCCGTGGCTTCCGGCAGCACGTAGTCCGCCCAACGGCACGTGTCTGTCATACGTATCTCGAAGGCCACCACCATGTCGAACAGCGGCAGTATACGGTCGCGCCACAGGGCTTTGTTCGGGTGGTTCAACAACGGGTTGCCCTCGGCCACTATAAGCGTCTTGTATTGCTGCGCGTTGGGGTCTTTCGCGCTCTCCAGAATCTGGTCGAACATGACGAAGTCCCCCAGGTCCGTAGGCAGGTTCGGGTCGAACTTCATGGGGTTGCGGTCCAGGTTCACCCAGAAGCAGCCTTCTACCGCGCCCGCCATGATGGTGCCACCGTTAGGCTGGCCGTGGTTGCCGGTCAGGTAGGTAAGCAGTTTTATGGCGCGCATGGCCTGCGTGGCGTTGCCGTAGCGCAAACCGTCGCCTATGCACATTAAAGACGGGGAGCGCTTGGCGTACTCATGGGCCAGGTGCTCGCAGGTGGCTGCCGGAACACCGGTTATGCCCTCCTGCCACTCGGGCGTGAAGCCTTCAAGTTGCTCTAACAGCAAGGTATAAGATGACTTGCATGGGATCCCGTTAACCGTCGTGGTGCATTCCAGCTGGGGCTCTATTCCGCCGTAATCGAACGGGAACGACGTCGCGCGGTCTACACAGGCGACATTGCCACTCTTCGCGTCTAAGAGGGCAAAACGGGCCTCAGAACCGCCTTCCTGAATGTCTGACTCGCGTAGATACTGGCCGGTGTCAGTGCGCACCAGGTACGCCGCCGCGGTCTCAGCTAACAAGAACTCTTTGTTGACAAGGTCGTCGCGTACCAGGACGTGGTCCATGCCAAGCGCAAGGGCGGCGTCAGTGCCGGACTTCACGGGCACCCACTCGTCTACCTTCGCAGACGTATTGTCATAAAGGTTGCTTATGTGGAATATCTTGGCTCCACGCTCCCTGGCGTCAAGGAACATACGCGTAGTCCTGGCCGCGCGCGTGAAACCTATTGGGTTCCCGCCCCATATGAATATACAGGTGCTTGCGCTCATGACGTTGTCGCGGCCTCCGACGTACGCCATGCCTTCGTCTATAGCCTCGTGCTGGACGACCGCGTAGTCTACCCCAAGTCCTTCAAGCCCGCTTGCGCCATATATGTTAAGGAAACGGGAACCAAGTATATGGCCTATGGCCCCCTGGTTACCGGGAACGCCGCAGTAGAACATGTCTACCACGTTGGCGCGGCTGCCGTATTTCTCGGTGGTCTCGGCTATCTTGGCGCAGATCTCGTCTAGGGCCTGGTCCCAACTGATCTCCTCGAACTTGCCCTCGCCGCGCTCTCCGGTGCGCTTAAGCGGCTTCAGCAAACGGTTGTCTGCGTATGGGATCTTCCAGTTCATCACCCCCTTTTGGCATATCTGTACATCCGGGCCTATCTGCCCCGGATAATGCGCTTTCTGTGTGCGCACGATCTTGCCGTCTACCGTGTGCGTTTCCAGGATGCAACGTTCATGGCATCCCCACCCTTGGCACATATTGTAAGTAATGTGCTCTGCAGATTCTCCGCCTGACATAATGCTCCTTCCTAACGCCGAATATTATATTGATTACATAATAGTGCAAATTCGAAGGTATGTTTTCGGCGCGACCAGGCTATACGCCAGGCATTTTAGCAGGGAAGCAACGGTGCGTTAAGACGGGCCAGCAATTCGCTGGCGCTGGCGTTAAGGGCCCATGTCGAGAAGTCCTCGAACGCGTCCGCCTCGTCTAGCCCCTCGCGATACCGTATGGAGTCCTCAAGGTTCACCTTCTGCGACGGCTCGTTTATCGTTATGCCGAATACCTCTTCGGGCTCGTACTGGGGCTGAGGGTCGAGATGGGATTGGGGCTGCGGGTCGGACTCGGGCTGGGATTGGGGCTGGAGCTGCGATTTGATATTATCATGCTCGTTAGATAGTATACTAGCTTGCATGAGCCCAAGGTCACAGAACGTCGCTATGCCGTTTTTTATGGCGGCCGCGTTAAGCTCGAACGTCTTATCGAAATGCTTACATTGTCGCAATATGTCGTTTGCCGTACACGTAAGCTGCGCGTTGGCGGAAGCGACCACACCTATGGCAGGCGGTATGTCAGCGCCCACGCTGTAACACGCGCCCCTTAGCACGCGCCAAAGCGTGCCAAGTTGCGCGCGGGCAGGCGCGTCTATTGCCAATATGGACTTATTTATATATGTATCATCATAGCCATATAGCATGTGAACACACGCGGGTTCACCGTTGCGCCCGGCACGACCAGACAGCTGGTTGAACTCGATTGCCGAAAACGGCATGTGGTACAACACGACGTCGCTTATGTCAGGAATGTTTATGCCCTCTCCAAACGCGCTTGTGGACACCACGCACGTGGCGTCGCCAGTGCGGAACGCTTCTTCAAGCCGCAAGCGCAGGTCACGTTCCAACCCGGCGTGATAGAAGATTATACGGCTGCCAACCTGCGGCAGCATCTTGCGCAACGTTCGCGTTAGGGTAATAGCGGTAGCCCGCGAGTTAACGTATATTATGCTCTTGTTACATTGGGCTATCATATTAGCAATATAGTAATCGCGCGACGTATTACCACGCTGGTCGTCTATCTCAAGGTTCTCGCGAACCGTGGCGTCGGTTATGATAGCCTTTATGCCAAGCTCACTTTGTATGCCGTGCGCCGTTTGCACGTCAGCGGTGGCCGTGGTCGCCAGCACGCACGCCTGTTCGTAGCGCTGCCTTATACGCCCTATATGCGCATAGACGCTGCGGTGGCCCTCCCCCGCCTGCGCTATATGATGCGCCTCGTCAACAACAAGGAACCCGACCTTATCGGATGGAATATTCTGGAAATTGAAGTCCAGGAACTCAGGCGTAGTCAGTATTATGTCCAGCGGATGTTCCTGAAGGCGCTGGCCGTTAAGCCGCGCGTACAGTTCCTCGCGTTCGTCTCGCGGTGTCTCGCCGGTTAACGCGGCACAGCTAAGCCCAAAGTTACGCAGCATCTCGCTTAAATGGAACACCTGGTCTGCTATTAAAGAACGAAGCGGATAAATGAATATGCTGGCCTTCTTGTTCACAAGCGCCTCGCGTATGGCGTTAACCTGGAAGATAAGCGACTTACCGCGCCCCGTGGCCATGATGGACAGCGTGGAGTTGCCGCGCGCAAGCAGGTTCAGCGTGTCGCGTTGCGCCTTATGCAAGCTGCCGCGCGGGCCCAGTATCTCATGTACTATCGCGTCGATAAGCGCGTCCGGGTGACCAGCGTAGCTTTTGGCGCGTTGCTGCCAGGCGGTGCGTTCGTCGCCAAGCGCGTCAGCGACTCCTCGCGTGGATTCCGGGTCAAGCCCGGAATGACGTAAGGGGGTATCGGAATGACGTAGAGGGGCGTCGGAATGACGTAACGCAGCCGCTTCGCGGCTCGCAGAATGACGTATGGCGGTTTCGTCATCCTGCGAACGCCGTAGGCGTTGCGCAGGATCCCTTCCCTCACGCATGCCACACCAGCACACGTCTTTTATGTACAGCTTGACCTTGCGCATGCCGCGCCACTCGTCTACCTCGGGCGCGAATATAACGTCCACGGCCTGTTCGCATGCCATATAGCTATCTATGTCGGGCGTGTTGAACCACACGGCCTCCTGTACGTGACTACCGTCGCTAACGCGGCATGAGAAGTGGTTGTGCTTCTGTCCTATAGTGCGCCTGTCGGTTAAGAACACGTTGCGAACACGGTATTGCGGACGCGGATTGCCAACGCCGCATGGCTCCAACGCGGCAAGCTCGTCAACCGCCGCAACCGTTAGGTCTGACAGGCGTATATCGGCGTCTATCCGCACTGAGGAATCGAACCGCTCGCTTGGTATCGCAGCGGCCAGGTTATGGTTGCGGGGGGGGGGCTCGTCC
>JAISJA010000112.1 GCA_031261765.1 Coriobacteriales bacterium
GGATGCCGCATACGAGAGCACATGCTAATGTTGTCATGATAGCAATAGAGCGTTTTGCACCAAGCAAGATTGGGATTGTAACGCGACCGACGCGCGCGTCCCGGATCACGTCGCACGTATTGTTAGTCTGCATTATAAGGCCTATGCATAGGATAGCAGGCAGTGCCACAAGCATGCATCGCACGTCTAAAACGCCGCTTAGCGCATAGCTTGTAGCGAACGTTATGAACCCGCCCATGACTATGCCGGACACCGTCTCGCTTAGTGGCAGGTACGATATAGGCCTTGGGCCTGCCGAGTAGAACACCACGGTAAGGGCCGCCACTGCGCCTATAACGGCTATAATGGCGCTGCTTAGCATGACGACTACCGTGCCGCATATGGCCGCCGCCACAAGTAGGCCCACACAAAGTTGCAGCGCGCATTTTGGGTTCACGGCGTTATAGATTATCGACGCGTCCGTTGGGTCGTACGCGTTTGACGCGTCGTCCGTGCCAGATATGAAGTCCTTGTAATCGTTAAGCGCGTTCGCCGCCGACTGCATTAAGACGGACGTTATTAGCATACATACCCATATGACGATAAGACGCGCGTTAAGTGCAAGCGGTACCGCGCCGGTGGCAAGCGCGAAAGCGCCGCCTATCAAAACCGGCGATATAGCGGCAGACCACGTTCGCGGCGCTGCAAGCTCCCAGGCGGCTTTTAAAGTGAACCGCCTGTAACACGTTGTCTCCAGGTTTACGGCAGACTGGTTCATCTGCGTGCTTTGGCGCGCGCAACGACCTTCTGTATGTAAGCTTCCCTTTGCTCTTGTGTCTTCTTGTGCGTGCTGCCGCAAATATGGAAGCCGTGTATCTTAATGCCGGCCATGGACAACAGACGGTTGCCCACCTCCCATTGTGGCAGACGAAAGAAATGGTATACGAAATCCGGGCTATCGCACGTGACGAACACCTCTGCGGTCCTGCCCGAAAGATGCTTGATCGTGCCAAGCCCCTTCATGTTATACGCGAACTTGGGCGTTATGACGCGCTCGAACCAGCCTTTAAGCAGGCTTGGCATATTAGAGAACCATATGGGATAAAAGAATACTATATGGTCCGCCCATTTAACCAGCTCCTGCGAGCGGTCTATATCGTCGTCTTGCGGCATGCGATGGCTATAGCCCATGCGCAACACCGGATCGAAACCCAGTTTGTCCAACTCCAATGTCTCTACGTCGCAATAGTCGCGATCTATGTTATCGACATATGCTTTAAAAAGGGCCGCGTTATAGCTCTCTGCATATGGATGTCCCAATACTACCAGGATCTTACGCTTTTCCGTAGCGGGTCACTTCCTTTTATACGCCTCCACAGCGTGATACGGCCCTTCCGCATAACGATTGGTTATGAGAACTTGACTGTGCCGTCCTTGCCGCGATGTATCGTCTTAACGAAACGTACGGTCTTATCTATAGAATCCATTATAACCGCATCGGTGTACGTGCTGCCACCATCGATACGAACGCCGGACACCATCTCGCCGTCAGTGACACCGCAGGCTATGAAAGCCGCTTCGTCTGAGCGCACCAGTTTGTCCATTGTTAAGACACCGTCAAGGTCTATGTCCTGCCCTTGCGCCGCTACCATCTCCTCTGCGCGACGGCGCTTGTCAGCGGCCTTCTCGTCAGAGCCGAAGTCGAAACGTCCCATGAACACGCCGCCTATGGCCTTAAGGCCGGCGCATGCCAACACGCCCTCCGGCGAGCCGCCGGAGCCAAGGTATAAGTCTATGCCGGTACCGGGCACCGCGCTGGCTATGGCGCCAAACACGTCGCCGTCGTCTATAAGGCGTACGCGCGCGCCCGCGTCGCGAACCGCCTGTATAAGGTCCGCGTGGCGCTCGCGCAGCAATATGCATACGTTAACCTCGCTGACGGGCTTGCCCAGCGCGTCGGCGACCGCGCGCACGTTCTGTTCTGGCGGCGCGTCAACGTGCACCTTGCCAACGCACGCCGCGCTGGCGGCCACCTTCTTCATGTATGTGTCAGGCGCGAACAGCAGCGCGCCCTTTGGCGCTATGGCTATGGTCGTAAGCGCGTTCGGGCGGTTATAAGCGCAAAGGTTCGTGCCCTCTAGCGGGTCAACGGCTATGTCTATCTCCTCGCCGCCGCGGCCAAGCTCCTCGCCTATATACAACATAGGGGCCTCGTCGCGCTCGCCCTCGCCTATTACTATACGGCCTGAGAAATCTATCTCGTTAAACGCATGGCGCATGGCCTCGGTCGCAGCCTGGTCCGCCGCGTTCTTGTCTCCTTTTCCGTTCCAGTCCGCCGCCGCAATAGCGGCCACCTCCGCTACGTTAAGGACCTGCATGATACGTGCCATATCCATGGGAAACCCCTTTCTAATCGTAAGGCGTGCTATAACGGCGGCCTTACGCGTTCCTGGAAAACTTGATTTTCCTCAAAATACCTTCTCTATATATGATACCACGTTGGCTTTTGCGCCGCCGTATGTTGCATGCGCGGTATTCCAGCCGTAAACGCCCTGCCAGTCATGTCCTTCTTGCCGTCCGGGCGCAGCATGCCCACGTATATAGAGCCATCATAGCATGCTAGCTCAATAGCGTCTTTCGCAGGTTCAAGCGACGCGGACAACACGGTAACGTTTTTGTCGCTAATGGCGCATTTCGCGGGCGCCGCGGCCGATGACGCGCGTACCGCGCGCAGATTCCACTGCGCGCTTTTTGACGGGTCCAGGTTAAGCTCGCCTTTCTCTATCTTGTTGGCATACGTAGCCGCCTCGTCGTCCTGTTCGGTCCAGGTAACGTCGCCTGCGGCTATAAGCGGCAGAGTGCGGCAAAGCGCGTTCGCGCCCATAGTGCTTAGCTCTTGTTCCAGCGCCGCATAGTCCATGTCGCCTATCGGCACAAAGGCCTGCTCGCAATACGCGCCGGTGTCCAGCCCCGCCTCCATGCGCATGACGCTTATGCCGGCGTTTGTGTCGCCGGCCAGTATGGCACGCTGTATGGGCGCGGCGCCGCGCCAGCGCGGCAGCAACGAGGCGTGCACGTTTATGCAACCGTATTCGGGGATCTCAAGCACCTCGGGTGGAAGTATCATACCGTAAGCGGCTACGGCTATGAAGTCGGGGTCGTAGCGCTTAACGCTTGCCAGGGCCTCTGCGTCTACAAGGCGCCCACCGTCATGGTTAAGAAGCGGTACGCCGTCTTCGCCATAGGCGTAGAAGCTGCGCGGCGTGCAAACCGGTATGCCGCGTTTATCGGCATATTGGCGAACAGGCGAAGGCACCAGGGCCTTACCGCGCTTGCGCGGCGCGTCTTTGCGAGTGAACACGGCGCGAACGCCCGTGTCGCAGGCGCCATATTGCCGTACAAGTGCGTCTAACACCGGAACGGCGAACGTTGGGGTACCCATGAATATTATGTTCAAGGCGTCAGACCTCCCTGGCTACAGCGCGCGCAGCATGTTCGCGCACACACGTTTAGATGTATAGGAATATACCAACAAGCAGCCTTACGACCACCTGTATGACCAAAAGCGCGATTATCGGGCTTATGTCCAAAACGCCACCTATTGGCGGTATGAAGCGCCTGAATATGTTCACGAACGGGCTTACTATAGTGTCCAGGAAGTTATAGATACTGGCAAGCACGCCATGCGTATGCGGGAACCAAGAGAACAGCGCCCAAACCACTATGCATACCGTATAGACGTCGGCAAGGCCGTTTATGAGCCTTGCGGCAATAAGCGGTATCATGCCATCTCTTTAGAGCGCGCGACCGCGGCGTCTACCGCGCGTCTTACGGCGTAGTCTGCCTTGCTGTCCTGGAAAGACTTCAGCGCCGCCTGCGTGGTGCCTCCCGGGCTTGTAACCGCGTCGCGCAGTGCGTCTGGCGCAATGCCGGTGTCTTGCAGGTATTTACCGGTGCCGCACATGGTTTGCAGCGCCAGCTTTTGCGCCTGCTTGTGCGAGAGCCCGTTCTGCATTCCCGCGGACGCTAAATCGCATATGAACTGCGCGAAGTAAGCCGGGCCTGACCCTGAGATCGCGGTCGCTACGTCAAAGAGCTCCTCGCCAAGCGTTATGGCGTCGCCCATGGCGGCGAACGTGGCACGTATGAGCTCACATTCTTCTTGCGAAGTGCGGCTTGACGCCGTTACTATGCTCATGCCACATCCAACGGACAACATGAGGTTTGGCATGACGCGTATTATGGCTACGGGCGACGTACCATCCGCGCCAGCCGCGCTGGCCGCAACGTCAGCGCCGTCTGTGCCAGCATCGCCGGTCACACCAGCATCGCCATCCGCGCCGTTGAACAACCCGTCAAGCGTTTCCGTGGTTATGCCGGCGGCTATGGACACCACGCGCGCAGGGGCGAAACCCGCATACCCGTTAAGCTCGCCAGCCACGTCGCGTATGGCATTAGGCTTCACGGCCAGTATGCACGTATCAACGTCTTTAACAACGCTTCCAATGTCGTTCGTATCAACACACGTTACATGGTATTTCTCATTCAGATAAGCGCGCCGGTCCTCGCGGCGTGACGTCGCTATTATTTTAGCGGGCGCAACGCCGGCGTTCGCTATGAGCCCGGCCATTATGGCCTCCCCCATAGTACCGGTGCCTACTATGCATATGTTTCCAAGACCACTTTCCCCCGACATTTATAGGATCCCCCTGTCGCGCAATTGACCGAGCTCTGAGTCTGTAAGCGCGCCGTCACGCGCTATGGCGTATACGCGGTCTGCCGGGCCGTCCACGCGGGCGTCAAGCGCTGCCGCGGCGCCAAAAGAGAAGTCGAGTATGCGCTTTGCGAGCCCTGGGTTCGTGGTACGCACGTCCAATATGACGGCCTTGCCGGCGCGAAGGCCCTTGGAGATAAGCTCGGCATCGTTATAAGTTACCGGAGACAAAAACGCAAGCTGGCGCGTTGGCACGTTCTGGTTCGCGGAAGACAACGGCAGTCCGGTCTCGCGCGAGATCACCTGGCCGGAACGCGAGGTGCTGTTGTATGGCGAGTCCTTGCTTGCCTGCATTGTCGCGCGCAAAGACGTGGTGCTTATGGGCGCGGTGTTGCCGGCGTGGGTATTCATGTTCCTTGCGGTGGACTCGGCCAGCGAGTTCTGGCGTGCCTCGTGCAGCTTCGCAAGCGAGTTGGTGCCGGAATGCACAAGGGTGTCCCTGGTCATCTGCTCATCGCTTATATGCTCGGTAACGGCCGTGCCGGCCACGCGATGCCTTGTAGCGCCTTGCGAAGACGACGATGATGCGGATGGGATATAGCTCTGTGAGCGCACGTCCGTCATTGAGATGAGCGGCGCGTGATTATCTATCTGATAAGAGCTGTAACGGCTGCCGCTGGAAGCGCTGCCATAGTCAGA
>JAISJA010000020.1 GCA_031261765.1 Coriobacteriales bacterium
GGATGATGTCAAGAGCGTGTTTTAAAACGCATCTGACAAATCGCTATGAGTTCGTAGCCAATCTTTGAGCATTGGTATGGCAAAACGCAATTTGCCACGACCGGCTGATACTATAATGCCCCTATCTATAAGCTTGCGCCTATAATTGCCAACATACGAACTGCTTACATGCATACATTGCGCTATATTTGCAATCTTACTATCGCCATCATCTTGTGCCATGCATAAAAGAAAAGACTTCTCAACGTCTGTGAGCGTACTTATCGTCGATTCGAATATCATATGATCCATGTCCACCTTTGAATCATCTATACCAGCATACGCGTCGGCGGCAGTGATAACCTGCATATCTGACTGATTGAATATGTGATACCCAATAAGTTGCAGCAAAAACGGCAAGCCGCTTATCTGTGACGTAGCAATTTCTAATGCTTCTGGGCTTATCTCACGTTCGGTAAGCTCTATGGTGCGTTTCATGGTAGTTCTAACATCTGCATCACTTAAAGGGGCAAGTTCGCGCATGAAAGCGCGCCTTAAAAACGTGATGCTACTATCTTCTAGCAACTGTTTCACATTCTCAGACAGCCCTGCAAACAGTACGGCTATATTGCGTTTCTCGCGTATAAAGAATTGCAGGGCAGACACAAAACGAATAAGCTCTGGTTCATTTGGCACGACTTCGTCTACGGTTATAAGCAAACCAACATGCTCTTCTTGCAGAATATCCATTATCCTGCCCATTTCCACACGCCACGTGGAATCCTCTGGTGCAGTATGCTCTATGGACACACCAAACCCTGCAGCCTGAATGCCAGACAGTTTACTATTGGATGCCGCTGGCAAAAGATGCGCTGCATGCTCTTGCAGCTGCGCAATAATCTCTGTAAGCATTCCGCCCTCTGCTGCAACATGTACCGCAATCCAGCCATTTTGCTCAGCGTCAGCAGCTATTTTACCCATAAGGACAGTTTTACCACTTCCACGTGGGCCGGTAAAGATAACTATCCTGTATGGATCTCCTGGTCCGTTTGCCAGACCGTTAAGCACAGAGTTAATAAGCTGGCGTCTACCTGCAAACAATGGCGGTTCGCTTCCAAACACCGGTGTAAATGGATTTTTGTATGTCATACGGCTCCTTAGACGTTTTGCCGATAATTATGTAAAGCGTTGTAAAGCGTTGTAAAGCGTTGTATTTAATTGTAATTCATTGTAAAACTACATGCGCGCCTGGGCCTAAACCTTGCTACAACCCTAAAAGTCGCTCTATAAACCGCGAGCGGCTTTTAGCAGCTCGTCGCGCGTGGAAAGCACGTAATCGTCAAGTCCAACGGGATAACTATGCGGGTTAAGCAGGCGTTTATTGGACGGGTCAAGCGACGCCAGGTTGCTTTCGGCGTTCTTTTGGGCCTGCATGGCAGACAGCAACTTCACAGCGACCTTGCCTGCGCGAACCAGCGGTTGCAGTATATCGTGTGACGCGGCGGCGGCGGAAAGGTCTTTCTTGCGTAGCTCATCTAACGGGTCTGTTATGCGGTCCGCCGTTGGCCCATGCGTCGCGTCATACACCATGTCGCCTATCATTGTGCCGCTGGCGTCAAAATACCTTCTAGTAGCTAGAACACCTGGTAACGTGGACTTGCGCACCTGCTCCGTGGCTTTCATGCAGGGTTGCCAGGTGGTGGTCTCCCGCGCGTCTTCGTGTGGATTCCGGGTCAAGCCCGGAATGACGTTACTGTGGGCCGACATGACGTTATTGGAGGACTGCATGACACTATTGGGGGTTGGAGTGACGTTGTTGGGGGCCGGCATGGCGTTATTGGTGGCCGGCACGGCGTTATTGGTGGCGCTAGCGGACACAGACGGCTGACAAGCGCGTTTGGCGCTCAGCTTGTATACGCCGCCCAAAGCCGGCTGGTCATACGCGGTAGCCAGGCGCGTACCCACTCCCCACGAGTCTATGGGCGCGTTCTGCTCTTTACGCAACGATTGCACCGTATATTCGTCCAGGTCATTGCTGGCCACTATCTTCACGTAATACAGGTCGTCGTCGTCCAGCATCTTACGTGCCTTTGTCGATAACCACGCCAAATCGCCGGAGTCTATGCGGATGCCGGCAAGGCGCTGCCCGTCGGCCTCCATCTCGTGTGCCACCGTTATGGCGTTTCTCACGCCCTGCTCTACGTCGAAAGTGTCCACCAGCAGCACGCAGTTATGTGGGAAGGCATGCGCGTACGCGCGGAAAGCCGCAAGCTCGCTTGGGAAGGCCATTACCCACGAATGTGCGTGCGTGCCGCTTACAGGCAGGTCGTAAAGCTTGCCGGCAAGCACGTTGGACGTTGACGCGCAGCCGCCCACTATCGCCGCTCGCGCCGCGGTTACGCCGCCGTTTGGGCCCTGCGCGCGGCGCAGACCGAACTCGGCCACGGGACCTGCCGCCGCCTGGCAGACGCGCGCCGCCTTAGTGGCAATGAGCGTTGGGAAGTTAATGCAGTTAAGCAGCGCCGTCTCTATAAGCTGGCATTGCATTATGGGGCCTATGACGCGCACGATGGGTTCATACGGGAACACGACCTCGCCTTCCGGCGCGACGTCTATATCGACGGAGAGTTCAAGCGTGGCAAGCGAGTCTAAGAACTCGCCGTTGAAAAGCGGTGTACCGTCCGGCGCCGGAACCCGTTTAAGGTAGTCTATGTCGTCTTGCGCAAAGCCAAAGCCGTCTATGAACTCGGCCAGATGCTGTGCTCCGCACGATATCGTGTATCCGCCATGAAACGGGTTCTCACGAAAGTGCATGTAGAAACACGCCTGTGTGTCGGCCAGGTCGTTTTGCCAATAGCCCTGTGCCATGGTTAACTGGTACAGGTCGGTTAAAAGTGTCAGGTTCGTGTCCATGCATGCCTTTCGTATGCTATTATGCTAGTATAATCGCGTAGATTGCGGGTCACGCGTTTTTCGCGGCGGCTAAAGCCGCCTAAAAACACGGCCCGCAATGACGTAAAAGGAAGCCGCGATAACGCGGATGAGGTTATTCATAGGCGCGTAGGGTCTCCAAATCAAGCGGGTCGTCGATAAGCACCTCACGAGGCTTGGAACCGTTTGGCGGGCCTACGATACCGTGCTCTTCCAACATATCCATTATACGTCCAGCGCGCGCGTAGCCCACTTTAAGACGACGCTGCAACGCCGACGTGGAACCTATCTGCGACGACACGATTATCTCGGCAGCTTCCCACATAAGCGGGTCGTCGTCTCCAATGCCGTGTCCGCTGCCACCGCTTGCGCCGCCCGACGCGCTAGCGCCATGCACGAGGCTCGTAGTTAGTATGTCTTCGTGATAGTCAGGCTCGCCCTGGTCCTTAAGGAAGTCCACGACCTTCTCGATCTCCGGCTCTGTGACGAAGCAGCCTTGTATACGCACGGGTTTAGAGGTCTCGGGGCGCGAGAACAGCATGTCTCCAAGGCCTATGAGGTCTTCCGCGCCGGGCGTGTCTAATATGACGCGCGAGTCTATGCCGGACGCTACGTTGAACGCTATACGGTTCACTATGTTGGCCTTTATAAGGCCGGTTATGACGTTCGTTGACGGGCGCTGCGTGGCGACTATAAGGTGCAAGCCGGCGGCGCGCGCAAGCTGGGCCAGGCGGCTTATGGACGCCTCTACGTCCTTTCCTGCAACCATCATGAGGTCAGCCAGCTCATCTATGACTATTATTATGTACGGCATAGTGACCTCTAGCGCGGCCTGCTGCTCTGGTATGGACTTGTTCTGCGCGGCCGCTTCCTCAAGCTTGCGGGTGACCGCGTCTGTGTCCAGCGGGCCGGTCGCGTCCGGGTCGTCGTTTTCCGGGTCGTCGCCATCGTAATCGTCGTCGCTACCGCGCTCCCCTTCGCGCTCTGCCTGAGCGGCCATCGCGTTCATAACGCGCTCGGCGTCCTTCTCGCGTTGGCGGGCGAGCTCTTCCATGTGCTCGCGTGCCTTCGAGTTGAACTGTATGATGTTCTTCACGCCGTGTTTCTCGAAAAGCTTAAGACGGCGTTCCATCTCTACGACCGCCCACGCGAGCGCGGCG
>JAISJA010000023.1 GCA_031261765.1 Coriobacteriales bacterium
GGAAGAGATACGCAACCAGGTGATAACCGGAATATTCTCGACAAAGGATAACCCGGCGCGAGGCGGGAAGTAAAAGGAACAGCAGAAGCATAAGGTGGCCTTTACAGCGGCGGCGATGACAACAAGGAATAAACATATACTAGCATTGGTTATTGCTATCATAGCGATAATAGCGTTTATCATCGTTCTGGTTGTCCCGAATATGCGTGCCAGCGCTGAAGCCAGCGCGGCACAGGCCCAAAGCGAGGTGCGTGGCAACGGGCAGATAGACAACATACCAAACTCGTTTACGTGGGACGCGAACGGGAACTTCCCATATAACTTGACGTCCATTAGCGGCAACACGCTTACGATACATGACAACGACACGAACTCAGACATAAAGCTCACGCTTGACAAGCGCTTCACGATAACCGACGCCTACGCGAACACGCCAGAGGTAGACGCAAGCTATACATATACATACGCAAACGACCCGGGCGAGGCTAAGTATCCCGGAACCTTATATGTGCAGTTCTATGACAAGGGCAGCCTTACGGCAGACCAACTTAAGAACAGCATACAGATAAGCGGGGACCTGTACTGCATGGTAGACGGATACTACAACGATATAAACGGCAATAAGGCCGAGAACCTGGACTTGAACGGTTTCGCCGATAGCCTTCAGGGCATCGCAACCGTTTCGCAATAATGTAACTTTCTGGACGTCATCCCGGGCTTGACCCGGGATCCAGGCGAGCGCGATGACACTAGCCAAAGCGACTTCATGGATTGTGGGTCACGCGTTTTCTTAACGGCGGCTGCGCCGCCTAAAAACACGGCCCGCAATGACGGAACGCGTTAGGAGGCCCCTAGCTAAAACAAGGGCTCCATGCCGCCTACTTCCTGCGGCCACCACTCAGGCTCAAGGCGTCCGCAAAACGATTCTTGCTGCATGGCCTCTGAGACTTTAATGGGATATTGCCCCGAGAAACACGCCGTACAAAAACCGGGTTCGCATGCGGCACCGCCTTTGGCGCCGCTGACGCAGTGCAAAAGCCCCTCTTGCGAAAGATATGCCAACGAATCTGCCCCAACGAAATCGGCAATCTCGTCAACGGACATATTGGCGCCTATGAGCTCGTCTTGAACGGCGGTGTCTATGCCGTAGAAGCACGGCCACGAGACAGGTGGGGACACTATGCGCAGGTGCACCTCTTTTGCGCCGGCCTCGCGCAGCATGGCAACAAGCTGCTTTGACGTGTTGCCACGGACTATGGAATCGTCGACCACTATCACGCGCTGGCCGTCCAACGCGGACGGCAACGGGTTCAACTTAAGCCGTATGCCGCGTTGGCGAAGCGTCTGTGTAGGTTGTATGAACGTGCGTCCAACGTAACGGTTCTTCACAATGCCCTCGGTATACGTTATGCCGCTTTCACGCGCGTATCCAATGGCCGAAGGCACGCCACTGTCGGGAACGCCTATGACTATGTCCGCGTCCACCGACGCCTCGCGCGCAAGCGTATGGCCCATGCACTCGCGGGCCTCGTATACGGAAAGTCCGTCCATTATACTGTCCGGCCTGGCGAAGTACACGTACTCGAATATGCAGAAAGCGCGCTTACGCGCGGTAAGCCCCTGCATAGAAGTAAGGCCGTCGTCGCCCGTGCCGTTTATGCGTATTATCTCGCCCGGTTCCACGTCGCGCACGTATTGCGCGCCCACTATGTCCAGCCCGCACGTCTCAGACGATACGACCCAGCCGCGGTCCTTGCCATCGTCGTCTTTAGGTAACCTGCCTATGACAAGCGGACGTATGCCGTTGGGGTCGCGGAACGCATATAGAGCATCATAGCTTATCAGCACCATAGCATACGCGCCTTCTATAAGCTCCATGGCCGTACGTATTCCGTCGCGCATATGGCTGGTCTTCTCGGTAAAATAACCTATTAACTTCGCCGCGACCTCGCTGTCTGCCTGGCTACGGAAGTCTATGCCAAGCTCTACAAGGCGCGCTTGCAATTTGTTTGTGTTTACCAGCGTGCCATTATGCGCCAGCGCTATTATCTGCTCACCTATTGTCGATAAGTGCGGCTGCGCGGCGTCCCACGTGGCCGCTCCCCCGCTTGTTGAATACCGCGTGTGCCCTATTGCCACGTGGCCGGTTAAAGCCTCCAGCGAATGTTCGTCGAAGACCTCTGTAACAAGCCCCATGTCCTTGTATGCCAAAATGGACGCACCGTCGCCAACGGCTATGCCGGCACTCTCTTGTCCACGATGCTGCAGGGCGTGCAGGCCAAAGTACGTCATGCGCGCGACGTCTTCGTCTGGGGCGTATATGCCAAAGACGGCACACGCCTCCTCAGGATGGTCCTTAGAGAACCAGTGGTTGAAATTAGGATGTAGATCTTCCATGCTATAAGCCCTGTCTGCCATATATGGCGAAATGGTATGACGTAAAGCCCGCCCCCATTAAAGGCTTAGTTACGGTGCTGCTTGCAAAAACCGGAATTTGAGTCACTTCTTGTGTAGCTCAGAGAAGAACCCATATAGTACGAAGATAATGATAAGTACGACGATGATACCAACGCCGATCCACGCTACCCAATCTGGCACAGGCCAGCCTGTTAGCTGCTGAATCCAACCCATGTCTTGATTCATTTATGCTCCTTATCCATGTTACCTTCCACCTTACCGCCATGCACTTTGCCGCGGGACCGCCTTACTTTAGAACCCGCGATAAATACAGTATAAACGAGGACGGCGAAAGCTGCCGTGCCGGCCGCGTGCAGTGTGTCCGCCACAAGGCCAGCGGCAACCGCCGTACCAAGTGCGAACGCGGTGGTTGTGCCCATAAGCACCGCAAAGCACACGTCAAGCGCCATGCCAAACAAAAACGACGTGGCTACCGCGTATATGCCCACGGCCCAAAACGGCTTGTCCTTTAACAGCGCGCCTGCGAAAAAGCCTATGGAACCCCAGGCGCAAGCCTGCCATATGGTCCATACTCCCTGTCCTAAGAACACGTTTGAGATAAACGCACCGGCCACGCCCAAAGCGCCGCCATATGACTTGCCCCAGTACGCGCCTGCTATGCAAACGCCAAGCGTGAGCGGTTGCACTTGCGGAAACGGAGCGCAAAGCACGCGCCCGAATATGCAAACGAACGCCAGCGCCCCAAACAGCGCCAGCTTCTGTGCGCGCGTGCGTTCTTTAAGCTCGCTGACTATCGCCTTATCTATCACCATTTGTTTACCCCTTTACGCGTTATTCCCGTTATGGTTTTCGTCGCCAGTCGCGCCGGACGTGTCAAACGCGCCGGTCGCGCCGGTCGCAGAGCCTGGCGCGTCGCCCGTAACGTCGCCGGACGCGTCGTCGGCTGTATCGTCGCACTGCCATTGTTCAAGCCGTCTGTTGGACTTTATCTTATCGATAAGTTCCTGCGTCACCTTGAAGTCTATATCCTTCGCGTTAGGCAGCAGGTCTGCCACTTCATCGTATACGTGTTGCGCCGTCTCTTGTTTGGTTTGAGCGCAATACACGCGACGTATGCGGCCAAAGTCCAGCGCGTGTATATGACCGAAGGCCTCGTTAACGCGTTTATGGAACGCAAGCCCTTCTCGCTCTAAGCGGTCGGCGCCGTCTTTCGTGGCGTTCTCCATAGCGTCATTAAGCTCGCGTACTAGCAAGATAGTACGGTCTGGTACTAGCCCGTCGCTGCCTACCTCGTTTGCGCGACGGACCAGATCTACTCCAAGGCCGCGCGCTATACCCTGGTACGCGAGCGTGGAGTCCGTGAAACGGTCGCATAAGACGACACAGCCTTTATCCAAGGTAGGCAATATGACTTCACGCACAAGCTGTGCGCGAGCGGCTTCGTATAATAAAAGCTCAGACAGCGGGTCTATGTCGGTGTTCTTTGGGTCCAGCAAGATGGCGCGTATCTCCTCGCCGGTATGCGTCCCACCTGGCTCGCGCAAGCGCAAGACATGATACCCCGCGGCTACAAGCCTTGCCTGCAGCAAGCGTATCTGTGTGGATTTCCCGGTGCCCTCCCCGCCTTCAAACGTTATGAACGTGCCTTTGTGCTCCCTTGCGGCACCCTCATATTCATATGTTGGGGTTTGGTCAGACGTCATAGATAATATACTATCCTACTTGCATATCGTCATACAGGCTCGTACCGGTTGGGTCTATGGCCACGAACGCCGGAAGCCCGTTAAGCGTAAGTTTGCGCAACGCCTCAGTGCCAAGGTCTTCCCATGCGATAAGTTCGCTTTGGCAAACGAACGTAGCAAGGTACGCCGCCGCGCCGCCCACCGCCGCGAGGTAAACGCCGCCCGTTTGCCCGCACGCGTTCGCGACTTCGCGTGCACGCGCGCCTTTGCCAAGCGTAACGGTTATCCCGGCTTCATATAACGCCGGCGCGGCGAAGTCCATACGGGACGCCGTTGTTGGCCCTATGGCGCCAAACGGACGCGAAGCGGCAGGCTCGGTTGGGCCGGCATAGAACAAGGCCTGCCCGTTAAGGCCGTATGGCAGCTCATCGTTCTTGTTAAGGTATTCAAGCGCGCGCGCATGGCCTGCGTCACGCATAGTATATATGATGCCATATAGTTCAACCGCGTCGCCGACCCTTAGACCGGCCAGGTCTTCGCGCGTAGCCGGAAGGTCTATGCGTTTTACGTCATCCGCCATCAGCTTTGCTCCTTAAGCAGGTCTATAGAGACAGAGCGCATGGCCGAACAGCCCATGTTAACCGCTACCGGAAGCGCCGCTATATGGCACGGCGCGGTTTCCACGTGTACCGCAAGCGCGGTAGTGTCTCCACCAAAACCGCCGGGGCCAATGCCCGTGGCGTTCACCTCGCGCATGAGCTCACGCTCGAAGTCGCGCAGGTCCTCGCGTGGGTTCTCGCTGCCAACCTCA
>JAISJA010000031.1 GCA_031261765.1 Coriobacteriales bacterium
CCGCACCGGTGCCGGTAAGCCCATTAAGAATACAAAAGCAGCCATTAAGCGGCCAAGCTTCTACCGTGGCAGTAGGCGATACTATCACATGGCTTATCACTGTTACTAACCTGGGTGACACGCCAGTATCCGCTACCGTTTACGAAGCGATGACGGGCACGTTTGCCAACGCCAGCGACGGTACGGCGGCCGCACAGGACACCGATACGTTCACTTTTGCGAATAACGTTCCCGCCAATAGCTTTGTAACAGTTGAGTTCTCGCATACTGTTGGCGCTAATGAATATAACTTTGGTGACACTGCGTCTAACACGGTTAGCGTTACCGGAGGCGATTCCGATACAGACAATAGCGTCACTGTAGAGTCATGCAGCGTAACGTATGACGCGAACGGCGGGTCAGGTGACGTGCCGCAGGATAACGCTTCTTACGTGCCAGGCGACACGGTTACCGTACAGTCCTCACCTGCTCCGACGCCACCGTCTGGATACCAGTTCATAGGTTGGTCGCTTGACAGGAGCGGCGGTGTTATCAACGACTTCACTATAAACGACAGCAACGTTACGCTGTTCGCGCAGTACACGCTTGCGCCTATACCAGTTGCGTATTACCACGTAACATATAACGCGAATGGCGGAAGCGGCGCCGTGCCAACGGACGGCAACAGCTATACCGCCGGGCAAACCGTTAACGTGCAATCCTCGCCTGCGCCAACGCGCGCCGGTTACAGGTTCATAGGCTGGGCCTTCTCGCCAAACGACGGTGGCACGGTTTCTAACTTCGCTATATATAGTGACGTTGTCCTGTACGCTGATTGGTTCAGCACAACCACCGTCATATCCGGCACGTCAACCCCGACCGTCATAGTGACGCCGCCAGCCAACACCATCGTGACTCCGACGCAGACCATACCAAATACGAACGTACCTTTGGTGGCTGCCGAAGATACCGCCACATGGAGTATCTTATCCATGTTGATGTCCATAGTCGCACTTCTGGGCGCGCTGCTGCTTATAATCACAGGTTTCGTACGTAAGCGTAACGATTCCGATAATTCAGAGTGGCAGCGTAACATGCAAAACGGATACGTCAACGACGGCGATGAATACGAGCGTGAGGACAGTCGCAAACGCCGCAGCGTGGTATTCCGTGTGGCTGCGACGATAGTAGGTATAATAACGCCGGTTATATGGCTTATTTTGGATAATATATTCACTACTCCGGTATTCATAAACCGGTGGACCATAGTCGTTGCCGTTGCGTTCATAGTGTTTGCCGTGCTTTGGATCTTGTTCATGGTGTCACGCAAACGTAAAAACGACAGCGACGACGGCATGAGCGACGCCGGGCAGGCTCCGTATGGCGTACCGATGCAAGGCGGGACCATGTAATAGCTTACCCTCTTACCCGGCGGAGTATTTTGCCGGTAGGTGTGTGAGGCGGCGCGAAGGTTCTCTTCGCGCCGCATTTCTTTTGTCCGATCACACTATAAAGTGTGTGTTTCGTGAGGTTGCCGTGCGGGGCGTTTTTGCTGGTATACTAAGACGATATGGCAAATCATGAGATGATAGGCGAGCTCGCGTCCCAGTTATTTGGCACCGACGCGTTTCATAAAGCGGCGTTGAACCTTGAAGGTGGTGCCGATACTACGGTTGCCGCGCCCATGAGCGCGCGTTCGCTGCTTGTGGCAGCTGCGTTCGCGCGTGATAAACGTACCATGTTGGTAGTTATCGCAGGTGAAGACGCCGCAGATCGTTTTGCGCGCGAGCTCATAACCTTCCTGGGGCCGGATGCCGTGTTGCGCCTTCCTGAACGCGCGGATGTTCCCTGGTCTATATCGTTGCGTGATCTAAAACGCGAGGGTAAGCGCATCCGCGCCATGCACGCGCTGGTAAGCGGCGCACAGTGTATAGTCGTGGCTTCCATTCGCGCGGTGCAACGTTGCGTTAGCGCTCCGCAAGCCCAAGCCAAGCCATCTGACGCGCCCGACGCGCTTGACGCGCCTTATGCGCCGCCACCCTCCGGTTTATCGCCGTTCTCGCCTATAACGTTTACGAAAGATGAGCCCCTGCCGTTTCTGTACAAAGACCTGCCCGCGTTTTTGGTGAATATGGGATACACGCGTATAGAACGCGCTGACGAGCCCGGCACGTTCAGTATGCGCGGCGACACGATAGACATATACCAGTCCGACGCGGCGTACCCCGTGCGCGTAGAGCTGTTTGGTGACGACGTAGAGGCCATACGCCGTGTAGTGGCGGGTACGGGCCAAAGTATAGGTACTGTCGATAAGATTGAAGTGTTCCCGGCGCGCGAGCCCGTAGCCACGGCATACGATGATGGCACGTACGCCACCTTGCTTGACTGGCTTGGCGTGTCCGCGCTGACGGTCTTAATAGAGCCGCGTTCTTTGTTTGACGACGCGAAACACTATTATGATGATAAGCTAGCATCATGGGAAGAATCGGCGGACTATAAGTCCTTTGCCCGCAGTGGCGGTAGGTCTGGCACGCGCAGTGGACATGACGGCGGCACGGCGGCGCATGGCGCCGCCGGTACGCACGAGGGCTATGACGATTTCGCAGACGGTTTCATGGGCGGCCTGCCAGAGGTGAACGCCAAAGCGGCCACCACGGCTGCGAATAGCGCTACAACTAAAACCAAATCCACCGGTAAGGGCCAACCCGTTGATATGCTAAGCGCCACTATAGCGTCTCCCGCCCAGCTTGACTTCAGCCATAACCAGCAGCTTACGTTCTTATCGCTAATGGTACGTGGAGCCAAGCCAGACGCGCGTATAGAGGTGAAGCACCCTGACATATTGGGTTCGCTTGAGCGTCTTGCACAGGCGGCGCGCGCTATGTTGCAGACGGGAAACCACGTATATATATGTGCGTCCGACCGTGCGGTCCGCAAAGACATAGAGCTGGCGCTGGGAGACGTCGGTGTTTCGTTCGTAGAGATGTCTGATATAGGTGCGCACGGCGCATCGGATGCGGCAGGTGTCGTACAAATCGCGAACGTCGCCCGCGTGGCGAACATAAGTATACCCACGTCGCTTATAATGCCTCAGGCTAAACTGGCCGTATTAACGCTAAGCGATACCGCGTCGCGTCGCGCCGCCGCAAGCGGGCGCCGTCGCAGCCATATAGATCCAACGTCCGTGACGTTTCCGTTCAATCCCGGCGATTACGTGGTGCACGCGGTTCACGGTATCGCGTTGTTCAAAGAGATAGTGCGCCGTGAGGTCGCCGGCGTCGAGCGCGACTATCTGTATCTTGAATACGCGAAGGGCGACAAACTCTTTTGCCCAGTCGAGCAAATAGACAAGTTAACGCGCTACGTGGGACCGGCCGGCGCCGCGCCGCGTTTGACGCGGCTTAACACCAGCGATTGGAGCCGGGCTACCGGGCGCGCACGCAAAGCGGCGAAGAAGCTCGCGTTTGACCTTGTGGACCTTTACTCGCGACGCAGCAACGCCACCGGCTTTGCTTATCCGCCGGATAATGAGATGCAATATGAGATGGAGCTACAGTTCCCGTACCAGGAAACGCCAGACCAGCTTTCGGCCATTGCGGATATAAAGGCAGATATGGAAGACGAGAAGCCCATGGACCGTTTGCTTTGCGGAGACGTTGGCTTTGGCAAGACGGAGGTTGCCCTGCGCGCGGCGTTCAAGGCCATACAGGGTGGTAAACAGGTAATGTTGTTATGTCCTACTACTATACTAGCACAGCAACATTATATTACTTTCAAGGAACGCTTCGACCCGTTTGGAGTACGCACTGAGGTCCTTTCGCGTTTCCGTTCCAGTGCCGAGCAACGCCAGGTGCTTGTTGACACGGCAGCGGGTAAGGTGGATTTGCTGATAGGGACGCACAGGCTCTTATCGGCAGACGTTAACCCCAAAGAGCTTGGGCTCATAATAATAGACGAGGAGCAACGCTTTGGCGTGCAGCACAAAGAGCAGCTTAAGAACCTGCGTGAACAGGTAGACGTGCTTACGCTCTCGGCTACGCCTATTCCGCGTACGCTGCAGATGGCGATGAGCGGCGTGCGTGATATGTCGCTTATACAGACGCCGCCGCCCAACCGTACTCCCATTAAAGTGCATGTGGGGGAGTGGGACGAGGACGTCGTGAGCACGGCCATACGCACAGAGGTAGGGCGTAGCGGGCAGGTGTATTACGTGTCGAACCGCGTTAAGAGCATAGACGACGCCGTGGCGCGCGTGCGTGACACGGCCCCCGAGGCGCGCATAGGCGTGGCCCATGGGCAGATGGGTAAAGAGGAGCTTGAAGACGTCATGGAGCGCTTCGCCGCGCGAGAGATAGACGTGCTCGTGTCTACGACGATAATAGAGAGCGGCCTTGACAACCCACACACGAACACGCTTATAATAGAGGACTCGCAAAGGCTGGGACTGGCACAGCTATACCAGCTTAAGGGCCGTGTGGGGCGTTCACAGCGCCAGGCATACGCGTATTTCCTGTTTCCCAACGGCAACGCGCTAACGCAGGAGGCGGTTGACCGCCTTACGGCCATTGAGGAACACCAGGAACTTGGGTCCGGACTTAAGATAGCCATGAAGGACCTTGAGATACGCGGCGCAGGTTCGCTTTTGGGCGCAGAGCAGCACGGTAACCTTACCGCCGTTGGCTTCGACCTGTTCGCGTCCATGCTGCAGGAAGCAGTAAGCGAGGCCCGTGGTGAGCAGCCCGCCGCACATGGCGACATACGTATTGACCTGCCGGTGCATTTCTACCTGCCAGACGAATATATACCCGCCGCGGACGAGCGCGTGCTGTTCTACAGGCGCATAGCCGCCGCGATGGACCTAGAAGACGTAGAGGGCGTTCAAAAAGAGCTAGAGACGCGTTACGGCGCCATGCCCGCGCCAGCGGCTAACTTGATATTACGCGAGCATGCTAAGGTGCTAGCAGCAAGCCTTGGCATAAACTCCATTACGCTGGTGCGTGGCAAGCTTAACCTGGAACCCGTCGTACTTGCCGGCGGCAATACGGGCGAGGCGGGGGATAAGGACGTAAAAGAGCTTCGGGCGTGGATAAAAGAGCGCCGCGGCACGTACATGGTCAAGACGCAAAAGCTCTTGTTCCCGGTTTCCAAGGACGAAGAACCCCTGGACGTGCTTATCAAATTACTGGAGAAGTTGCAGTAACGCGAGCCGGGCCAATCTCGTCATTCCGGTGCCAATTAACGTCATTCCGGGCTTGACCCGGAATCCACGGTAAAGCAAAGCATACCCAGACACGTTACCAGACGCCCCGCGTTGCACTATAATATACCTCATGATAACCCGCGAGCAAAGAGAAGCCCAGGAGCATGTGCAACTTAGCGCATATGCCACATTCTCTGACGCCGCCACGCGCCAACGCCCTTTGGAGCCCGACCCGTTTCGCACGGCTTTCCAACGCGACCGCGACCGTATAATACATACGAAGTCCTTTCGCCGTCTTATGCACAAGACGCAGGTTTTCGTGGCGCCGGTAGGCGACCATTACCGCACGCGCCTTACGCATACGCTGGAGGTCTCGCAGATCTCGCGGTCTATAGCGCGCGCCCTTGGCCTTAACGAGGATCTGGCGGAGGCCATAGCCATGGCACACGACCTTGGTCATACGCCGTTCGGTCACACGGGAGAGGACGCCCTGGCTACGGCGCTTGCGCGCTATGGCGAGACGTTCAGGCACAACGTACAGTCACTGCGCGTCGTAGACATTATAGAGAGGGACGGGCATGGCCTTGACCTCACAAACGAAGTGCGTGATGGCATATTACACCATACGGGCAAAGAACGCGCTTCCACGCTGGAAGGCCGCATAGTCGCCACGTCAGATCGTATAGCATACGTGAACCATGACATAGACGACGCGATGCGCGCTGGGCTCATAGTTGAGTCCGACTTGCCGTTATCCACGCACACCGTGCTTGGCAACAACCATTCTGAGCGCATAACAACGCTGGTAGAAGATATGGTACGCAACTCAGATGGCACCGGCGACGTCATGTTATCAGACAATATATGGGCCGCGTTGCAGGAGCTGCGGCAGTTCTTATTCAGTAACGTGTATCTTCGTGTTGGGGAACGCAGCGAGGAGCCGAAGGCATCCAAGCTGGTCAGCATGCTTTTTGACTATTATATTCAACATTTTGATAACGTTCCCGAGGAATATAAATCTATATCTGGTGGTAAACCGGAAGTCGCAGTGGCAGATTTTGTGGCAAGCATGACCGACCGCTACGCCATAGCGCTTTTCGAGCGCCTTTTTGTGCCCATGAGCTGGCATAGTTTGTAAAAATATGCTATTATGTTGTTTCTGTGGAGTTCTTGGAGACAACACATAACGTGAAGTATACTTGTAGCGACCATGCGCAAGTTCAGGCACCATGTGTACGGCCAACGACTTCGCGCGCGTCTGGAACGCAAATGAAACATACAAGCAGACGGCAGGAGCAATTTATGAAGCGTGACGCAATACGTGTTAAGCATGCTACGGCACACATGGCATACGTTACAAGTATCATTTTACTGGCAGCCATTATGGCGTTAATGCTGTTTCCGGTAGTTCCAAAGTCAGACGTTTTATCCGGTGATATAAACACAGGTGCGACGGCACCTGGCATGGGCATAAAAATAGCGTATGCGGACCCATCGGTAAGCGACGTGCAGGCACAGGCAGACGCGGTATCCGCGCAACTGTCGCAATGGCAGGCACAGCTTAACCAAGCACAGGCCAACTTCGTAGACGCTATGAACGAACACGACGACGCGCAACAGGCTATGGACAGCGCACAAGCCACTATAGACGCCAACCAGTCCAAGCTGGCCGCCCGCGCGGATTCCATGTACAAAGACGGACCGCTGTCGTTTTTAAGCGTGCTCCTTGGTTCCAGCAACTTCTCTGAATTCTCAAACAATTGGGCGATCTTAAATAACATAAACACACAAACGGCTAACCTTATATCTCAGACAAAACAGGCCCGCGACGAATATGCGGCGCAAGAACAGGTAGCTGCCGATAAACTCGCGGAAGCCCAGCAGATAAGCGACAACGCCCAGGCTACGGTCAACCAATACCAAAGCGAGCTTAGCGGGCTTAACGCGCAAGTGGCGCAATTGGTGCAGCAACAACAGGCAGCTCAACAAGCCGCCGCCGCCCAGAATAATAACAATAGTGGTTCAAATTCCAGCTCAGGTGGCTCCGACGACTCAGACGGCATGTACACGTCGGGTGGAGACGTACCCGCGGGCGGTTACAGCAGCGTTGTCTCCGCGGCGTATTCGCAGCTTGGCGTCCCGTATGTCTGGGGTGGCACGTCGTGGGGATCAGGGCTTGACTGTTCTGGCCTTACGTCGCAATGTTACCAGCGCGCACTTGGTATTTGGATAGGCCGTACAGACGCGGACCAGTACTCTAACGCCGCGGCGCGCCTGCCTGTATCTGAGGCCGAACCTGGCGACGTGTTGTGGATGCCCGGACACGTGGGCATATATATAGGTGGCGGGCAGTACATACACGCGCCCCAACCTGGCGAAGTCGTTCAAATAGGCAGTTGGATGCCTATGTGGAGCTGCGCGCTACGTTTCTAATTTAAACCTTCCCTAACGTGTAGTGTATTCCAGTCATACCGCTATACACTATAATATATACATGTATATCTCAAAGAAAAAGGAACGCACGCTTAAAGCCGTTGAGAACCTCGACTTTGGCGAACAGTCGCGCGCCGGGCTTGGCGTTGACATAATAGAGACCGACCGTATGGAGCAGGCCATAAAACGCACGCCAAGGTTCGTGGAACGCGTGTTCACGGATGGCGAGCGCGAATACGCCTTTGGCAAGGCGCGTCCGGCAGTGCATTACGCGTTGTTTTTCGCCGCCCGCGAGGCGGTGTTAAAAGCGCTTGGTATAGGCTTCAGCGAGGCCACAAGCTGGAAAGACGTGGAGGTCGCGCACGATAAGCGCGGGCGTCCTTATCCCATTTTAAGCGGGCACGCGCTGGACGTGGCGCATGAGCAGGGCGTAGTGGACATGCAGCTTTCTTTGTCGTATACGCATAACGTTGGCGTGGCGTCTGCCGTGGCCATAAAGGAGACCGACCGCCCGCGCCCAAACGATGACGTAGACCCACGCAAGGACCTTGAACAACGTTTCAAAGAGATGCGTGCCATGCTGGACGATATGGAAAACGAGTTGCACAACGGGGAAGTAGCAAGCGTGCCAGATGACACCGATAAGTCCGGTACTGCCGATGCGGTCATGGACGGTGATAGTACCATTGGCGTTAACGCGGCAGCCGATGCCGATAACTCCGGCGAGCCTGCAGACTAGCATGCACAATGGAACCCCTACCCAGCATACCGCCTGACGCCAACAAGTATACCCGTGGCAGCCTGCTTATACTGGCCGGCAGTGCGCGGTATCCGGGCGCGGCCGTAATGGCCGCCCAGGCCGCGGCGCGTACGGGTGCTGGCTATGTGACGCTTGCCGTTCCGGGGCGCGTCGCCGCAACGTGCGCGCATGCGCACCTATTATCTATTCCCGTTATGGAGGTCGCGGAGAGCGAGCGGTCCAGCGGCGTGTTTTCCGCGAGCGCATATGACGATCTTGCGAGCAGGCTATCACATTGTGATGCTATCATACTAGGGTTCGGCATAACCGTCACGCCGTCCACTATAGCGCTCGTCGCTAACGTGTTGCGCGACGCGGAAGTGCCTGTCGTGCTAGACGCAGACGCGCTTAACGCTATTGCCGCAGACGACGATAACCATGACGACGAAAACCGCGCTGCGCAGGCGCTTATCCAAAGTAAACTATCTTGCGTGCTGACACCGCACGCCGGCGAGCTGGCGCGCCTGCTGCGTACTTTTAGCGTAAACGACGCAGACGACCTGGCCCGCAAAACCGGTAGCGTTGTGGTTGCGAAAGGCCCTACGACGCATATAACCGACGGCGCCAGTTCCATAGACTCGTCAGATGGCACTCCCGCGCTTGCGAAGGCAGGTACAGGCGATGTGCTGGCGGGTATTATAGGCTCGCTTGTCGCACAGGGCATGAGTGCGCTTGCCGCAGCCAAAGCCGGCGTTCATATACACGGCGTGGCCGGGCGTATTGCCGCAGACCGTCTTGGCGTTCGTGGCGTAATGGCCGAAGACGTGATAGAGGCCATACCGCAAGCAATGTTACAATAAACCCATAGTGAACAAGGAGAAGCAACATGCCCCAAAAGCATAAGTTCAATTACTTCGATGCGTTTGAGCGCCAGATAGCATACGCTTGCAAAGAGGCGGATTTCCTGCATCGCATATTCAGGGAATTCAAGATAGAGGACGTGCCTGAAAACCAGGTGGCTATGCATGAGATCGAGAACGCCGCCGATGGCGAGAACCATGAGATATTCCAGCACCTGGCCCTTGAATTCGTGACGCCCATAGACCGCGAGGACATAATAGAGCTCGCGAACCACCTTGACGACATCATCGACTACATAGAAGACGTCATGCAGCGCCTGTACATGTTCAACATAACGTATATACCGCGCGAAGCCGTAGAGATGGCCGTGCTTATAGAGAAGTCCGTGTCGGCCTTGCAAGCGGCGCTTAAGGACTTCCGCAACTTCAAGAAGTCAAAGACGTTGGACCAGTTGCTTATCAATGTAAATGACTATGAAGAAGAGGCCGACCGCCTGTACCTTGACGCGATACGCGGCCTGTACACTGACCATACCGATGACCCCATATACGTGCTTGGCTGGAACAACATATTCTCACATATGGAGAAGTGCTGCGACGCCTGCGAGAACACCGCTACGGCAATGGGCACCATCATAATGAAGAACTCCTGATAGTCCCTGATTTGGCACCTAAGGCACGATATTCCGTTTCGTCATTCTGCGAGCCGCGTAGCGGCTGCGCAGAATCCCATCTTGCATCCAGCGCATTCGCGTCGAAAGCAGCTATAGCCGCATGAGCATAATAATAGTGTGCGTGGTCGTCGTAGCCATCGGGTTCGAGTTCGTTAACGGCTTCAACGACACGGCAAACTCCATAGCCACGTCCGTGTACACGCGGGCCATGGGAGTGGGCACCGCCATACTGCTGGCGTCCGCCATGAACTTCGTAGGCGCGCTAGTAAGCGAGAACGTCGCGCATACCATAATAACCGGCCTTATCAACGTTGATATAAGCGACTACACCATTTTGGCCGCGCTTATAGGCGCGGTCATTTGGGACCTCATAACGTGGTGGCGCGCCATTCCGTCGTCGTCATCGCACGCGCTTATCGGCTCTCTTGTAGGCGCGGTGGTCGTGCACACCATGTCCCTTGGCTCCATCAAATGGGACAATATCTTGGAGAAGATCGTAATTCCGTTGTTCACGTCGCCTATCATAGGGTTCCTTATAGGCTTTGCCATCATGAAGCTCATATTCGTCTTGTGCGCGCGTTTGCAACGCAGCCGGGTCAACCGTCTGTTCAGACGCCTGCAAGTGCTCTCAGCGGCTCTCGTGGCCTTCTCACACGGCACTAACGACTCACAGAAGACAATGGGGACCATAACGCTGGCGCTTATAGCCGGCGGCCTTCTGGGGCCTGACGCGGGCGTGCCGCTTTGGGTTAAGATAGCGTGCGCGCTTGCCATAGCCGCCGGTACGTCGGTTGGCGGATGGCGCGTCATGAAGACCGTGGGCTCGGGCGTTACGAAGTTGGAGCCCGCAAGCGGCTTCGCGGCCCAGATGTCAAGCGCCGCAGTCATAGAGACGATGTCTGCCATAGGCGCGCCTATATCCACCACGCAGGTGGTTACGACGTCTGTCATGGGGGCGGGCAGTGCAAGGCGCCTGCGCTCCGTTAAGTGGCGCACCGCGCGCGACATAGTGGTCACGTGGGTCATAACGCTGCCCATAGCCGCCGTCCTTGGCGGCCTTAGCGTCGCGGTCATGCAGCTGTTTGTTGCATAAGTTACTTGAACCTCGCTACGCGGCAATCAGTCCAATCATATTAATAAGTTCGCATACTCGTATACTAGTATATGTCGATAAACGCTAACTAACTAGTGTTTCCGATAAATACAACGGCAAATTCTGAATAACATCGTTTTCTTTATACGGCAGCAACGATAATTTGTATGCCTTTGATAAATCGAACTTCTCGATGAAATTGGAAAGGCTTTTGCTCTTAAGGTTCCTGGTTGCTTTAACCTCTATAGGGATGGGCATGCCATTTTGTTCAATCATGAAGTCTATCTCAGTCTTCGCGTCATCGCTTGAATAATAATACAGCGTGGCGCCACCGGATACGAGCTGCTGTGCGACGAACTGCTCAGTTAACGCCCCTTTGAATTCTGTAAACAGTGCGTCATCCTCAAGCAATGAACGCGCGTCTAATCCGCTTAGCGCGCCCAAAAGCCCAATGTCATTCATGAATAATTTAAAAGCGCTTAGGTCCTCATAGTGTTTCAACGGCGCTTTTGCGCGGTTAACGCGTTGTACTTTATGCAATATACCGGCATCCAAAAGCCATTGTATGGCCAGCTCGTAGTCTTTGGCACGGGCGCCTTTCTTCAACACTCCGTATATGAATTTCTTGTTGTCTTTTGCCAGCTGCGATGGTACGGAATCAAACACCATTTGGATACGGGGAACTATATTAAGCGGTGCGTGTTTGCTGAAATCACGTTCGTAGTTATCAACGATCTCTCTTTGTATATCGCGCACGGCGAAAAAATCATGCTCGGTGGCGAACGATTGCACAGCTTCGGGCATTCCGCCAACGAAAAGATACTGCCTAAGCAGGGAGACATATTCGTCGTGGAACGTCTGTCTTAATTCGCTGGTTCCACCTATAAGGGTGTTCGCGTATGTGTCAGATTTAATAGCTTGAACGAATTCAAAGAAAGACATAGGGTAAAGATACAGCGAGTTCACTTTGCCAACTGGGAACGACGTTCCGCTATGCAGCGTGACCCCAAGCAAACTACCAGCTACTGCTATGTGATATTCGGGACATTGCTCATATATATACTTCAGTGATGATATCGCGCTTGGGATTTCCTGTATTTCATCAAGGATTATAAGCGTATTTTGCGGAGCAAAACTGAATCCTGCTTCGGTTTCCAGCCCGGCGATAATAGAAGTAGCATTATTGTTATCGGCGAACAGGTTCTGCATACGTTTATTATCAGACATGAGTATATATGCGGTTTTCTCATAATTCTGTTTTCCGAACTCCTGTAGCAGCCAGGTCTTGCCAACTTGACGCGCACCATATACGATGAGCGGTTTACGCTTGCTACTATCGTGCCAACGTTCCAGTTCTTTTATCAGTTTTCGATACATATAGTGCCTTCTTGAGTATATTAAAACATTTGTTTGGAAAATAGTAGCAGATATACACACTTTTTGCAAGTAAAAAATGTGCTTATACTACACTTTTTGCCAGTAAAAAGTGTAGTATGTGCACGGCACGGGGTTAAATGGAAGGCGTGTAGACCGCAGTCGCCACATGTGTCCTGCGCGGGATAATCTAATCACCGCCTTGCCTATCTAGCTATCTAGTGTAGCTTGCAGTTCTTTTTGCTTCCGTAGCGCATTCGGTATAAGCGTCAATATAATGGCACAAAGCACGGCCCATACGCCACCGCCTATATCGAAAAACGCGACAAAACCGCCCGACGCCTCATTGAGTATGAAGCTAGCGAACGCGGCATATAAGATGATACCGGGTATGAAAAACCCACGTGCGGCCTTATACTTCTTGAAGAACACGGACATACCCGCGATAAAGCCGCACAAAGCGGCGCTGCCCGCAAGCGAGAACTCCACTATGGATATCGGTATGAGTTTAAAAGACTGTACAGCCATGAAATACCCTAATTGTGAACCTTCCAAGGGCGACGGGTACGACAAAGACGGGTCTGGTGGCGTCATCGCACTGCAAGAGAGGACAACGACCTCGGCGAGGC
>JAISJA010000074.1 GCA_031261765.1 Coriobacteriales bacterium
AGGCTGTCAAGGTCGGTGCGCAGAGCGAGCCACTCCATGAACAGCGGCAGCTGCGCGTTAGCGGTCGTCTCGCTTATGGCGTCTATGGAATCATCCTCAAAAACATCCTCGTGTGTCTCGTCGTATTCTTGCACCACTCCGTAGAACTCCTGGATGTTCTCTATGCGCCCCTCGGCCTCTTCGCTGTGCTCGGCCTTCAACGCCTCTATTAGCCCGCTTCTCTCGACTATGAGCTCCACGACGTCGCGAAGCTGCCCGTCAAACTGACGCGCGTCCTTAATCATCTGCACGAACTTCGCAAGCGAGTTGCGCGCGCCCTGCGCTATAAGTTCGGCGTCCGCTATCGCAAGTTCGCACGCCTCCAGGAAAGTGCACTCGTCGCGACGTGTTATGCCTTCTAACTTCTCTATGGTGGTCTTGCCTATGCCACGGCGCGGCGTGTTCACCACGCGTTTGGCCGACACGTCGTCTGCGGGGTTCACTATTATCTTCAGGTACGCCATGACGTCGCGTATCTCGGCACGGTCAAAGAACCGCGTGCCGCCAACTATACGGTATGGCACGCCGGCGCGCAACATCATGTCTTCAAGCACGCGCGACTGCGCGTTCGTACGGTAGAAGACGGCTATGTCGGCATATGAGCGGCCACGGCGGTGCAGCTTCTCTATCTCACCGGCAATCCAACGTCCCTCGTCGCGCTCGTCGCTAGCCTGATATACTGCTATCTTATTGCCCTTATCGCCGTCTGTGAAAAGGTGCTTGTCCTTACGTTGCGCGTTATGCGACACCACCGCGTTAGCGGCGTTAAGTATAGTTGCGGTGGAACGGTAGTTGCGCTCAAGTTTAAGCACCGTTGCGTCCGGGTAGTCGTTCTCGAACTCAAGTATGTTGCGTATGTCGGCGCCGCGCCATGAGTATATAGACTGGTCGTCGTCGCCAACTACCATTATATTGCGATACTTGCTTGCTAGCATATTGCTAATAGCGTATTGTGCCTTGTTAGTATCCTGGTATTCGTCTATAAGTATGTACCTGAAGCGCTCCTGGTAGTCGTTAAGCACATGTTTGTTGTCACGCAACAGGCGCACCGCGTTGAACAACAGGTCGTCGAAGTCCATGGCGTCAGCGCGCCTAAGGCGGTCTTGCAGCGCGGCATACGCTCGCGCGGCGACCCGGTCATAGGCGTTCTCGGCGAGCTCCGCAAGCTCGCTTGGTTCCTCAAGGTCGTTTTTCGCGGACGATATCCGCGACCGCAGCGCGTTTGGCGCATATTGCTTCGGGCTTATGTTAAGCGTCGCGTATATCTCGCGCATAAGGCGTTTCGAGTCGTCATCGTCGTATATAGTGAAGTTGCGCGTGTATCCAATGGCCTCCGCGTTCTGGCGCAACATACGTACGCAGGCCGCGTGGAACGTGGACACCCACATACCGCGTATGCCACCGGGTACAAGGCCGGCAAGCCGTACGCGCATCTCGGTCGCGGCCTTGTTCGTGAACGTAACGGCCAATATTTGATACGGCGAGACGTGCAGGTCCTCTACCATGTGCGCTATGCGGTACGTTAACACGCGCGTCTTACCGGTGCCGGCGCCGGCCAGAAGCAAAAGCGGGCCGTCCGTGCACATGGTAGCTTCGTATTGTTCGGGGTTTAAAGCAGATAAGTCTATTGGCATAACTTGTTTATTCTACCATGCCCCCGCTTTCGCTTAGGCCGTCAGATATAGCTATACTTTATATATGGACAAACTCATGAGGGAGTATATATGAAATCCGCATCTAAGACAAAACGTTTCATGCTGGCGTTTATCGCCATTGTACTTGTAATGTTCATGTGCATACCAGGCATAGCGTTCGCCGCGTCGCAAGACTCCACCAACTTCACAGACAGCGCCGGTAACTACTTTGGAGTGAACACGGCATCGTTTCCGCAGACCGTGCAACGCGACGCGTATTGGGTGGGGCAGACTCTGGATGCCACGAACACTGACATAGGCAACGACGCGTTGGCGGCCGGCCAGGACGTAACACTTGGAAGCTCTACGGTTGCCGGAAGCATACGCACGTTCTCGCAGAACCTGTACCTCATAAACACGTCCGCCGGCAACAATCTAACGTCCATAGCCGCGCTTATCAACGTTGATAAAGGCTCTAAGGTCGTTGCGGCATACCTTGCCGGACAGTCCATAAAATTTGACGGCACGGCCGACACGGCGTCGCTGAGCGGACAAGACGTAACGTTTGACGGCACGGTTAACGGCGACATGAACATAAACGCGTTAAACGTCACGATTGGCCCGGACGCCCACGTAACCGGGTCGCTTAACGTCACTTCGCCAAGCCAGCCTTCCATTGACACAAACGCCCAGGTAGGGAAACTTAACTACACGCAAAGCGACGGCGGATACGACATGTACTTTGGCAACAGCGATCTGGCGATTGCAATTGCCGCGCTGATAAGCGCGCTGGCAATGGCGCTGGCCTTAGCGGGGCTGATCTTCAACCTGCTAATGGCCCTGTTGCTGTGCGTCATCATAAAGCCGACGATGGACCGCGCGTTCGCGATGTCACAAAAGCGCCTTGGGCCTATCATGCTAACAGGTATAATCGCTATCATAATAGCGCCGATCATAGCCGTCTTGCTTTTGCTGCCGCTCATAACGTCAGGGTTCAGCATCCTGCTGTTCATATTGCTTTTCCTGGTATCGCTTTGTTGCATACCGTTCGCGTCTGCCATACTTGGCCGCAGGCTTTTCAAGAACATGAACGAGAAGGGCTCGGCGGTCATAGTGTCGCTTGTAGCCACGATACTGACGTTCATACCTATAATTGGCTGGCTGGTGAACCTGGTTGCCGCGTCGTTTACATGCGGGTACTTCTTGCAAGCGTTCGTGGCCAACCGCAAAGGCGAGTTCATGGGCGGCACGGGCGGCGCCGGAACAGGCAACACGAGCGGGCCGCAGATAGTTTGGGACTTAAGTGGTATAGATGGAGGATCTGACAAGTGAGCAAGATACATTTTGGAACAGACGGTTGGCGCGCTATAATAGGCGAAGACTTCACCGACGACACGTTAAAGGAAGCCGTTGGCGCCGCCGCGCGCGTGTTCAGGGCTGAGAACCCGCTTGACGCAAACGGCGCAAACATGGCGAACCAGGGCGCGGCGAACACTATCATAATAGGATACGATTGTCGTAGTGATGCAGCACGCTATGCTGCTATCGCTGCTGACACGCTTGCCGCGTATGGCTTTGACGTAAAGCTATCTGACACATACTGCCCAACGCCCACGCTGTGCTGGTCGGTGGCGCAAGACGACCGCGCTATAGGCGGCGTCATACTAACGTCCAGTCATAACCCGGCCGAATACCTTGGCGTTAAGCTGCGCATGCCTGACGGTGGGGCCTCCCCCGCCGCGTTCACTGACAAAGTGGAAGCCGAGCTTGACCACGATGACAGCACCGGCGGCGGCGCGCCCTCTTGCGCCACTGGCACTGTGTGCAAAGTCGACCTCATGACGCCGTATCTGGACGACCTTATCTCACTTGTTGACGCAGAAGCCATAGCGGCCGCGGACCTGCACGTAGTGGTCGACCCGCTATATGGTGCGGGAAGGCACTATTTGGCGGACACGCTGCGCAAGCTTGGCGTTACGGTAGAAGAGGTGAACAACGCCACGGACCCCACGTTTGGCGGCCTGCACCCGGAGCCCATTGAGCCGTGGATACAGGTTGGCCAACACAAGGTGGCCGAGCTTGGATACGACGCGTGCTTCTTCACAGACGGCGACGCGGACCGCATAGGCGGCGCAGACGTTACGGGCAAGTTCGTGAACCCGCATCGCATATTGACGCTTGTGATAGCGCACCTTGTAGAAGATAAGGACAAACACGGGCGCGTGGTACGCACTTTATCGGGCTCCAACCTTGTGAAGCGCCAGTGTGAGCGCCTTGGGCTTGAGCTCACCACCACGCCCATAGGCTTCAAGTGGATATACGAGCAGATGCTGAAGGGCGACGTGCTGGTGGGCGGCGAGGAAAGCGGCGGCATAGGCATTCCAACCCACGTGCGCGAACGTGACGGGCTGCTCATGGCCCTGCTGCTGACCGAGCTCATGGCCCAGAAGCACAAGACGCTAAAACAGTTGGTGGACGATATGTTAACCGAACTTGGCAACCTTGAGTTCGCACGCCGCGACTTAAGGCTCGAGCAATCGCAGAAAGACGCTTTTATCGCCAACCATTCTAAGGCTGATACTGACGCAAACACGTACGCGGCGCTTTTTGAGCCACTTGGCGAGAGAATAGTTGACGTTGACCACCGCGACGGCGTTAAGATAACCTTTGAGAACGACGACTGGCTGTTAATGCGCCCGTCCGGCACGGAACCGCTGGTGCGCGTTTACGCTGAAGCCCCAACTATGGAACATGTTGATAAGATACTTGACGTTGGCTGCTCTATAGCCAAAGGCGAAGAGAAATCATCGGTTTTTTAATATGGCGTTATCGTTATACAGGAAGTACCGTCCCGAGACGTTCTCTGACGTAGTAGGCCAGGAACACGTAGAACAGACCCTCATGAACGCCGTGGCAAACGGCACCGTTACGCACGCGTATTTGTTCTGCGGGCCGCGCGGAACCGGCAAGACCACGACGGCGCGCCTGCTTGCGAAGGCGCTTTTGTGCGATAAGGCGCCAACCGCAGACCCCGACGGAACATGCGAGGCGTGCCAGCAGATAGCCGCGGGGGCACACCCTGACGTATATGAGTTGGACGCGGCGTCACGCACCGGCGTTGACAACGTACGCGACGAGATAATAAGCCGTGTGCAGTTCGCTCCAACACGCGGCGCGTACAAGATATACATAATAGACGAAGTTCATATGCTGTCTGTAGCGGCGTTCAACGCGCTGCTTAAGACGCTGGAAGAACCGCCGGCACACGTGGTGTTCATACTATGCACTACCGACCCACATAAGGTGCCACAGACGGTGGCGTCACGTTGCCAACGCTTTGACTTCCACAGGTTAAGCGCCACGCAGATCGCCGGGCGCCTTAAGAGCATATGCGACGGCGAGGGCTTCACCGCCAACGAGCGCGCGTTGGACCTTATAGCCGAACGCTCGCAAGGCGGCATGCGCGACGCTATAACGTCACTTGAGCAGGTGGCCGTATTTGGCGGCGGCGACGTTACGTACGAAGCCGCGGAAAGCATGCTTGGCGAGGTCGAGGTAGACCAGATGTTCGAGCTTGCGGACCTTATAGCCAAACGCGACGTCGCGGGGTGCTTTGAATGGGTGGCGTCTTTTTCTAACTCTGGGACGGACATAGCGTTGTTCGTTAACGACTTCGCGACACACATACGCGATATATACGTGTGCGCCATAGCGAAACCTGGCGCGGACTTAAGCGACGCGCTTGAGATTGACGCTAGCTTGCTATCACGCTATGGTGAGCAGGCGGCAGCGTTTGGCGGCGTTGACCGTATAGCATACGTACTAACTATACTTGGTGATTTAAGCAGCGAACTGAAGAGCGCAACGAACGCGCGTCTGGCGTTGGAGATAGCGCTGACGCGTATGGTGCGCCCCTCAAGCGACCTCACGCTGGAATCGCTTGCCGCACGAGTGGCCACGCTGGAAAGCGCAGGCCCTGTTACAGTCGCGACAGACAGTAGGACGACCACGGCTGGAAGCGGCACGCCCGCGGTTGGAAGCGACATGGTGGCTGGAACGGACAAAGTGGCGGGCGAAGCGGCCGGCGCGAGTGCAGCGACCGGCGTGAACGCAGCAACTGGCGCGACCGGAGCAGCTGAGACGGCCAAGGCGGGCACAGCGGCTGGCGCGAGTGCAGCGCCAGCGCCGCAAAGGCAAGAACCGGGTGCGCCTGGCAATATCTCCGCAGACGATTTAGGCAAGGACGAAAACAACAACGCGAACGGCGGTGCGACAGAGACGCTAAGCGACATGAGCGTGGCACGCATATGGATAGAGGCCACCACGGCCGCAAAGAAGAAGAAGCGTAGCATAGGGTCCATGTTTGGTGGCTCACGGCCCAGCTATGACGCTAATAGCAACACCATTAGCGTAGAGCTACCAAGCGAGGCGACATTCTCTAAAAGCACGTTGGACAGGCCTGAGAACCTTGAGCTCGTAAAGAGGGCTATTGAGACAATATGCGGACAATATCCCGTGCTAGTATATACACTTGCTAGCAACCATAATGCCGCGACGACTCCGGGACCCGAAGCCGTACCCGTACCCGCGCCGGAACCAATACCCGCGACTGAGCCAGGACCAGCCAGCGCGCCCGCTGCGGCGCCTGAGTCCGAGCCGACACCCACGACGGCGCAAACGCCGGAACAAGACGCGTCCAACGACGCGGAGAGCATATTGAAATCCACGTTTGGCGACAATATAACCTTTGAAGAAGTATAGATAGACACAGAAGGAGTTAGCATGGCCCCGAACATGAACCAGATGATGAAGCAAGCCCGCAAGATGCAGGCCGACCTTGCCAAGGCACAGGAGGAATCCGTATTGCTAGAGGCGGAGGCGACGGTTGGAGGCGGCGCCGTCACGGCGGTAGCCAAAGGCGACACGACCATAAAGAGCATAAAGATAGACCCGGACGCGGTTGACGTAGACGACATAGAGATGCTGGAGGACCTTGTGCTGGCCGCGGTGAACGAGGCACTACGCGACGTACAGGACCAGGTTAGCGACAAAATGAGTGAGATTACAGGCGGCCTGAATATTCCCGGACTATAAGAAATGGCACAGAATCTAGCTATACAGAAGGCACTTGATGAGTTCGCACGCTTGCCGGGCATAGGCCCGAAGAGCGCGCAGCGAATAGTATATTGGCTGCTTAACGCAGAGGGCTCAGACGCGCACAGGCTGGCCGACGCCATTGTGGAGGTCAAGGACACCGTGCACTTCTGCAAACGCTGCTACAATTACGCGACCGAGGACCTATGCAATATATGCCAGGACGCGGACCTTGGCAAACGCGACGGTACGCAGATATGCGTGGTAAGCGAACCACGCGACATAACCGCTATAGAGCGCACCAGCGAGTTCCGCGGCGTGTACCACGTGCTTGGCGGCGCTATATCTCCCATAGACGGTATAGGCCCGGACGATCTGACGATAAAAGCACTGCTTACGCGATTAAACGACACGAGCGTAACGGAAGTCTTGTTAGCCACTAACCCAAACGTGGAGGGCGAGACGACGGCCGTTTACCTGTCAAGATTGATAAAGCCGCTTGGAGTGCGCACGACGCGCCTCGCAAGCGGCTTACCTGTTGGCGGCGAACTTGAGTTCGCCGATGAAGTTACCCTGGGACGTGCTATAGAAAGCCGTACCGAGCTTTAATCATCATCCGAAATCCCATTCTACGTCATCCCGGGCTTGACCCGGGATCCATGCATATACACATGGTGGTCGGCGCCATGCGCCGACCACCAGGATTCCGGCTTTCGCCGGAAAGACGTTCAGCGTGTAGCTCTTA
>JAISJA010000015.1 GCA_031261765.1 Coriobacteriales bacterium
GTCTTTACGAGCTCAGGGTGCAAGTCATGTATGCCGGTGTCAAACGCGGCTTCCTCGCCGGCGTCCTGCACCTGTTGCCATACAAGGTCGTTGGCCTTGTTGTACATCTCCTCTATGCGCGCCGGATGTATACGCCCGTCGGCTATGAGGTTCTCCAGGGTCACGCGTCCTATCTCGCGGCGTACCGGGTCAAAGCCCGATATAACAACAGTGTCAGGCGTGTCGTCCACTATGAGGTTAACGCCGGTAATCTGCTCGAACGTACGTATGTTGCGGCCCTCGCGGCCTATTATGCGCCCCTTGACGTCTTCTGACGGTATGGACACGCTGGTAACCGTTCGCTCGGCCGTATGGTCTGCCGCGACGCGCTGTATGGTCGTGGTAAGTATCTCGCGTGATTTCTTGGCGGCCTCGCTTTGCGCGCGCTGCTCCGCCTCGCGTATTATCGCGGCTTCCTCGTGCACTACGTCTCCGCGCACGCTGTCCAAAAGCGCGGCCTTCGCCTCATCCGTGTTCATACGCGCGACTTGCTCAAGGCGCTTCTGCGTCTCTTTCTGCGCGTCTTCCAGGTCGCGCCTGTCTTTCTCGACCTGGCCCTGCAAAGACGATAGCTGGTGCTCGCGCGTGTCCAGTGAACCCGCGCGCTTGTCAAGGTTGTCCTCGCGCTGGTTCAGACGGTTCTCTATGCCGCGCAGCTCTTTGCGCTGCTCGTTAGCCTCACGCTCAGCCTCTTGTTTTGCCTGGTACGCAACGTCTTTTGCCTCAAGTTGCGCTTCTTTCTTTATGGTATCGGCTTGTCTTTTGGCGTCCGATACTAGCGTTTCCGCATTGTTCTTCGCGTTTTTCGCCGCGTTTGACAATACCGCGCGCGAAATGATGAATCCTACTACTGCCCCTACTACTAGTGCGATTACTACTCCGATTATTGTTTCTATCATTTTAAGGTACCTCTATATCCAGTTTAAGATTATCGATAAAGTCGGCGAACCTACCTTGTGGCCGACCAAATGTTTCCTAAAGGTATATGTTAACAGATATTAAGCACCCGCGCACCATGATGTTGTAAAATTGACTTTATGCGGATAATAGCGGGTAAATACAGGGGCAGGCAGATAAGCGCCGTACCGTCAACGGGTACGCGCCCAACGCTTGACCGGGTGCGCGAGGCCTGGGCCTCAAGCGTGACGTCAATGTTTGACGGCGGCTTTGAGGGGCTTAACGTGCTTGACGCCTTTGCCGGAAGCGGTGCGCTTGGCATAGAGGCGCTCTCGCGTGGCGCCGCGCATTGCACGTTTTGCGAGCGCGACCGCAGGGCCCTGCGCGTGCTGCAGGAAAACATCGCGGGCCTTGGGATAAACGACGCGCCGGGCGATGGCGCGGGCGCGCGTACCGGCGGCGCCGCGAGCAATGCCAGTACGGGCGCTGCCAGCGCGGAGAACACGGCTGCGGACCAGGCTGGCACCACAGCCGCCGCGCAGCAAACCACCACAGCCGCCGCGCAGCAAACCGCCACAAACGTGGCCACCGTATTGCCAATAGACGCGCTTTCGGCCGGAGTGGCCGAGCTAGTGCGCGGAACCGCCGTCTATGACCTGGTAGCGTTGGACCCGCCATACGCTATGCCGCAGGGTAGCATAAAGGGCTTGCTGGCCTCGCTTGGACGCGCGGCCAAACTGGCCGGCGGCACGGTCATAAGTTACGAGCACGCGCTTGACGCGCCAGACGAGCTTGACGGTTTCAAGCTGTCCGCCGCGTGCGCCCCGCTTGCCATGTACCTTATCTCACAGAAAATATATGGAAAAGTAGGCATACGGTATTTCGTATGCAGATGACGTAATATATAAAACGGAGGCAATGAAATTATGGCAACAGCACTTATACCGGGCACGTACGACCCCATAACGCTTGGGCATATCGACGTGATAAAACGCGCGAGCCAGATATTCGACCACATTATAGTGGGCGTTGCGGACTCGCCGCATAAGCGCGGCCACGGCACGCTTTTCTCGCTGGATGACCGTGTGCGTTTCGTGCAGGACGCCATTGACACGTACGACGACCTTGCAAGCGCCGGCAACGTAGAGGTACGCCCGTTCACCAGGTTGTTGGTGGATTTTGCCGTAGAGGTGGGCGCCCAGGTCATAGTAAAGGGACTGCGCGCCGTAACGGACTTCGAGAGCGAGTTCCAGCAGGCGTCGCTTAACTACCACATGAACCCGGAGCTAGAGACCGCGTTCATAATGGCAACGCCGCAGAACATGTACCTGTCGTCTTCTGTCGTGAAAGAGATAAGCGAGCTTGGCGGCGACGTGGACGACCTGGTTACACCGCTGGTCGCGCGCGCGCTTAAACAGGAATACGCCGCTGCCCAGTAACGGCAGGCCAAACGGTACTTGCACTATAATAAATAGGGTTCCATTGGAGATAAGAAAGAGTAAAATGGCGATAATTGACGATATAGGCGCAGAAAAAGCTAGCATACTAGCACAGATTGACGCCGCGGCGGACAGTGCGGCGCTTGACGCCGTGCGCGTCGCGTCCGTTGGCAAGAAGGGCACGCTCACCGCGTTTCTGCGTAGCATGGGCAGCGTGGCGGCAGACGAGCGCGCGAGCGTTGGCAGTGCGGTTAACATGGCGAAAGCCGAGGTAGAGGCCGCGCTGGAGGAACGCAAAGCGGCGCTGGACGCAACGGAGCTCAGCCGCCGCATAAGCGCCGACGCCGTGGACGTGACACTGCCCGGACGTGCGCGCCCTATAGGCTCGCGCCACCTTATAAGCCGCATAACGGACGAGATGACAGAGATATTCCGCGGCATAGGCTACCGCGTGCTGACCGGCACGGAGGTGGAGACGGACTATTACAACTTCACGGCGCTTAACGCCCCGCCTGACCATCCGTCGCGCGGCATGCAGGACACGTTCTACGTTGTGGACCGCTCCGGCGACAAAGCCGCCGTTAAGGGCGAGAGCGACGTCTTGCTGCGCACGCAGACAAGCGGAGTGCAGATACACGCCATGGAAGACGAGGACCTGCCCATATACATGATAGCCCCGGGCCGCGTATACAGGCGCGACACGGCAGACCCGTCCCATTTGCCGCAGTTCACGCAGGTAGAAGGACTTGTCGTTGATAAAGGCATAACCTTTGGCGACCTTAAGGGCACGCTGGAGTATTTCTGCAAGCAGATGTTCGGTCCGGAGCGCAAGACGCGCTTCCGCCCGCATTTCTTCCCGTTCACCGAGCCATCGGCAGAGGTGGACGTCAGCTGTGGTATATGCGGTGGCAAGGGCTGTCGCTTTTGCCAGGGCACGGGCTGGCTTGAGATCTGCGGGTGCGGCATGGTGGACCCCAACGTCTACGGCTACGTTGACATAGACCCTGAGGTCTATAGCGGTTTCGCGTTTGGTTTTGGAGTAGAGCGCATAGCGTGCCTTAAATACGACATACCGGACCTGCGTATGTTGTTAGCTGGCGACATGCGTTTCCTGCGCCAATTCTAGGTTAGTAGGCATTGCACGAGTCCGCGAAGTGACGCTACGTCATTCTGCGAGCTGCGAAGCGGCTGCGCAGAATCTTGCGGCGCGGTCAACATATGGGATCCTGCGCAACGCCTTCAGCGTTCGCAGGATGACGAAAAGGCAGCGATGCGGTACGCGGTTTTATCAAAAGGAGTTTTGTAGTGAAAGTTAGCATAAAGTGGTTGAAGACGCTGGTGGACGTGCCAAGCGACCTTGCGACGTTCTCAAGCACGCTTGACCTTACGGGCACGGCCGTTGACGAAGTGTACACGACCGGCGATACGCTTGACGGCATAGTCGTTGGGCACATATTAACGCGCGACGCGCACCCCAACGCGGACACCCTTTGGGTCACGACCGTGGACGTTGGCGACAACAACCTGGGCGAGGACGGCAAACCGGAGCCTTTGCAGATAGTCTGCGGAGCACAGAACTTCGTGGCGGGTGACAAAGTGCCGGTAGCGCTCATAGGCACCGTTATGCCGGACGGCAACAAGATAAAGAAGGCGAAGCTGCGAGGCATAGCTTCGTGCGGCATGAACTGCAGCGCGCGCGAGCTTGGTATAGGCTCTGACCACAGTGGCCTCCTTATTTTGGATAAGGACGCTCCGGTTGGAATGCCAATAGCAAGCTATCTTGCTAGCAGCGACACGGTGTTTGACCTTGAGATCACCCCTCACCGCCCTGACTGCATGGGCGTGTTGGGAGTCGCACGCGAAGTTGGCGCCGTATACGACACGCCATACAGGCTGCCAAGCGTAGACGAACTGTTAGCGCTGGATGACGATGACGGTGGCGCTAGCACTGGCGCGAGCCGCGCTGAGCTGCAACACGACCCCACACAGGCGTCTTCACTTGCGCAGGTGACAATAGACGACCCGGTGCTATGCCCACGGTATACCGCGCACGTCGTGCGTGGCGTGAAGGTGGCGCCGTCGCCAAAGTGGCTTGCAGAGCGCGTGCAGGCCGCTGGAACGCGTTCCATAAACAACATAGTGGACATAACCAACTACATAATGTACGAGCTTGGTCAGCCGCTGCACGCCTTTGACATGAGCACGCTAAAGCGCGACGCGGACGGCCGCGTGCATATAGTCATACGTTCGGCAAAAGACGGTGAGAAGTTCACGACGCTTGACGGGGCCGAGCGTGTGTTGTCAAGCGATATAACATGCATAGTAGACGGCAACGCGGCGGGCGGAGCCGGCGAGACGATTGGCCTTGCGGGCGTTATGGGCGGCCTTAACAGCGAGATAAAAGATAACACGACAGACATACTTATAGAGAGCGCTACGTTCAGCCAGGCGCATACCAGTCGTACCAGCCGCGGGCAACAGCTGTTCAGCGAAGCGGCCGCGCGTTACGAGCGCGGCGTAGACGCGGAAGGCTGTGCGGACGCCGGTCTGCGCGCGGCGGAGCTCATGGCCCGTCTGGGCGGAGGCAAGCTCTGCGAAGGCATAGTTGACGAGTATCCGGCGCCTAAGGAGTTGCCAGCTCTTACGCTGCGCGTCGGCCGTCTGCAGAGGTTCATAGGCGCAGACGTTCCGGCTGCCGATATTAAGCGCATACTTGAGAGCCTGGGTTGCGAGGTCAGCGACGCCCCCTGCGCGGACACCGCCGACGCGGACGCTGCCGACAGCGCCGCCGCCGCTGCTCGCGCCACAACCGGCGCCCCATTACGTCATTCCGACACCCCATTACGTCATTCCGACACCCCATTACGTCATTCCGACACCCCATTACGTCATTCCGACACCCCATTACGTCATTCCGGGCTTGACCCGGAATCCACGCGAGGAGCCGCAGACACTACTACGGCTTTAACTGTCATCCCGCCGTCATACCGTCCGGACCTTGAGCGCGAGATAGACCTGTACGAGGAAGTGCTGCGCCTCTGGGGCATGAGCCGCGTGGAATCCACGTTGCCAGGCGGACGCAAGCGCATAGGCTCGCAGACAATCGAACAACAACGTAATAGCATGATAGCGTCCGCGTTGCGCTCCAGCGGCCTTAACGAGACCATGACGTATGCGTTCGCCGCGCACGACGACATGGAACGCCTGCGTATGCCGGTGCCTGAGGGCACTGACTCCGTCGAACTTATCAACCCGATAAACGCGGACCAAAACATCATGCGGCAGACGATAATACCAGGACTTTTGCGTTCAGTGGCATACAACCAAAGCCACGACGTATCGAACATACAGTTATATGAGATAGGCACCGTGTTCACGACGCACGAGGGCCTTAAGCACCCAAAGGAGCGTTCGCTTGTGGCCGGCGTCATGGCCGGCGCGTGGCATGACGCTGCCTGGGACGAGCCAGCGCGTACGCTTGACTTCTTTGATGGCAAAGGCGTCATAGAGAACCTGTTGCGCGAGATAAACGCCATCAAGGTGCGCTTCTCGGCACTGGACGCAGGTGAAGCCCCGTGGCTACAGCCGGGACGCGCGGCTAAGGTCATGGCCGACTCTAAATACATAGGCTGGATTGGCGAGATACACCCTGAGGTCTGCGCCGCGTTTGACGTAGAGGCGCCCGTGGTCGCATTCGAGCTTGAGACGCGCGCTCTGCAGTCCGCCGCGGCTGACGCGCGCGAGCTTAAGGAGATTCCAACGTATCCGGCTGTGGAATACGACCTGGCGCTTGTCATGCCGGAAGACGTCACGGCCGAACGGGCCGAGCAGTCCATACGCTCTGCGGGCGGTAAGCTGTTGTACGATATGCGCCTGTTTGACGTCTATCGCGACGCTGAGAAGCTGGGAGCTAACAAGAAGTCTTTGGCGTACAAGCTATATTACAGGGCGAGCGACAGGACGCTTACGTCAGAGGAAGCCGAGAAGGTACATAGCAAGGTGATACGTAAGGTGACTCAGGCGCTTGGCGCCGAGGTACGAGCATAAGGATAAAGGTATGTTAGAGAAACTAAAAGAGATAATAGCCGCCTACGAGGAGCTTGAGGCAAAGTTGGCAGATCCGGCCGTCGTGGCGGACCGCAAGGAATACACCAGGCTTGCGAAGGAACATTCCGCGCAGGCAGACCTCATAGCCAAGGCGCGCGAATACGTGCAGGCGGCAGACGACATAGAGGCCGCGAAGGACCTTTTACACGACACGAACGACGCCGAAGAGAAAGAACTGGTACAAGACACGATAACGTCCAGCGAGGCTATAATGGCCACGTTGGAAGACGAGATAAAGCTCATGTTGGTTCCCGGCGACCCCAACGACGACAAAGACATCATAGTGGAGATACGCGCCGGCGCCGGCGGCGACGAGGCCGCTATATTCGCTGGCGACCTGTATAAGATGTACACCCGTTTTGCCGACGATCACGGCTGGAAGGTCGAGACTATAAACTCCAATCCGTCTGAGGCCGGTGGTTTCTCGCACATAGAATTCAAGGTCACTGGCGATAAAGTATATTCAGTCATGAAGTTCGAGAGCGGCGTGCACCGTGTGCAGCGCGTGCCAAAGACGGAGAGCCAGGGACGCATACATACGTCCACGGCGACCGTTGCCGTGCTGCCCGAGGCAGACGACGTTGAGGTTGACATAAAACAAGAGGACCTGCGTATAGACGTGTACCGTGCAGGCGGCCCCGGTGGGCAATGCGTTAACACGACTGACAGCGCCGTGCGCATAACGCATATACCAACCGGCCTTGTGGTGCAGTCGCAGGACCAGAAGTCGCAGATACAGAACCGCGAGGCGGCCATGCAGGTATTGCGCGCGCGCCTGTATGATAAGATGCTGGCCGAGCAGCAAGCAGAGCTTGGAGCCGAGCGCCGGGCCCAGATAGGCACCGGTGACCGTAGCGAGAAGATACGCACGTACAACGGGCCGCAAGACCGCGTGACGGACCATCGCATAGGTTACAACGGCACGTACAGCGGCGTTCTGTTGGGCGCCGGTGGTGCAGGTTTGGATGAACTTACCGTGGCGCTTATCGCCGCGGATAAGGCCAAGAAACTAGAGGAAGCAGTTTAGGGCTCATGTGAGCGGCATAAAAGCCCGCTATCAGAACACTGGGCGTACTCATGGACCAAAAGTCCACTCCGTGCGCCCAGAACCTGATATCGAACTTTTCTGCTCGCTCACATAAGCCCTAAACGAGTTTAAAAGGCCGCTGTTTGGTGTATTTGGCGCCGTGCCATCCGCTCATTGCGCGAAGGCAACTATGCGTCTGCCACGACACCAACTACATCCAAACGTCAGCCTTTTATATTATTGAATTTTCGAATTGAAGTGTTACTATATGTAATATAAGATATCAGGCAAAGGGGGCGTCATTTCGTGTCACCGTACGACGATATGCGTTTGCAGATAAACCGCTGGACCGCGCAGAGCGACGCGGCCAGGGGCTATATCAACCGTCTTCAAGAGCAGATTGACGCATTATATAGTTGCAGAGATATAATAGACAGGGAAATCTCCAATATGAAGTACACGAAGGGCAGCATCGAGAACTTCAGTACTGGAAACTGGGCTGGAAACGTCTTTGACAACAACTTCAATGCCGACGCAAGAACACAGGCTAGTAATAGAGCCGCTAACTATATAAACTCGCTTAACTATATATACGACGTTCTATCAGACAACATAACCCAGTTGCAAGACACACAAAACGATCAGTGGGGTCTTATAGGGCAGCTTGGTAATTGGATAAACGATAGGGAAAACGACTTGGCTAAAGCCATACACGACGGAGAGTGTGGATAATGCCATTCAACCTTAAAACATCTGATGCCGTGACTTTAGGCAGTTACATAAGACAACAGACAACCAGCGCAAGCAATATGTGCGACCATATAGCGTCGGCTCAAGACGCCTTGTGCGACCTAGACGATTTCTCCAGCAGCTCTGCAGATGCCGTGCGTAGCTAT
>JAISJA010000116.1 GCA_031261765.1 Coriobacteriales bacterium
CATGTAAGGCAGGCACAACAATGCAGGTATACAACACGCTAACCAGACTTTCGCCACGTCATTCCGGCGCCCCATTACGTCATTCCGGGCTTGACCCGGAATCCACGGATTCAACTCGCAGATAGGTACAGCAATGCAAGTATATAACACGCTAACCAGGCGCAAAGAGGAGTTCCAACCCATACAAGAAGGCCACATAGGCTTTTATCTGTGCGGGCCCACGGTGTATAACCACATACATATTGGCAACGCGCGCACGTTCATAAGCTTTGACACCATACGTCGCTACCTTATATGGCGCGGCTATGACGTGACCTTCGTGCAGAACCTCACCGACGTTGACGACAAGATAATAAACAAAGCCAACGAGGAAGGCCGCGACGCCCAGGACGTCGCCGCGGAATATTCACAGGCGTTCCAGGACGCCATGCGCGCCCTTAACGTCATGGAGCCCAGCGTACAACCAACGGCCACCGGCGAGATGCAGCCTATGATAGAGCTCATAAGCTGCCTTATAGACGGCGGGCACGCATATGAGGTCGATGGTGACGTGTATTTCTCGGTGAGGTCTTTGAAAGACTACGGCCGCCTGTCAGGACGCGACATAGAGCAATTGCAAAGCGGCGCACGCGTAGAGGTTGACGAACGCAAGCATGACCCGCTTGACTTCGCGTTGTGGAAAGCCGCCAAACCCGGCGAGCCCTCATGGCCGTCTCCATGGGGAGACGGGCGCCCGGGCTGGCATACCGAGTGCTCGGCTATGAGCGCCAAGTACCTGGGGCTTCCGTTTGACATACACGCGGGCGGCAACGACCTCATATTCCCACATCATGAAAACGAGCTTGCCCAGGCGCAGGCGTGCGGGCACAAGGGTTTCGCCAATTACTGGTTGCACGGCGGTATGCTAACTATAAACGAGGAGAAGATGTCCAAAAGCGAGGGCAACTTCCTATTGCTTAAAGACGTCTTGGGCCACGTTCGCCCAGAGGCGCTGCGCTTGCTCATGCTGCAAACACATTATCGTTCGCAGTTCGACTATTCGGTAGAGCGCCTGCACGAGGCAACTTCTGCGCTCGAGCATATAGAGTCAGCTCTGCAGAACATAAGCTGGGCCATAGAGACATCCAACCCAGGCGCAATAGTGAACGACGCGGCATGCGACATTGCGCCTGCTGCTGCATCTGGCGCAAGTGGCGCTAAAGGCGCTAACGGCGTTAATGGCGTCGAGGAGGCCGTCCCACAATCACGCGGCGAGGTCTTTGCCCAGGCCGCGAAGGCCCGCGAGCGTTTCACGTCCGCGATGGATGACGACTTCAACACGCCACAGGCCATAGCGGCGATATACGACCTTATCGGCATTGGTAATAAAGCCGCCGCGGCGGGCGTTGACGCCTGCGAGCTTGAGGACGTGCTTGGCACGGTAACTGAGCTTCTGGGCGTGCTGGGTGTAGATATAGTCAGCGCGTCGGAGGCGAAGAGCGGCTCTATACCAGCAGAGATTGACGTTATGTTGGGCGAGCGCGCTGAGGCGCGTGCGCGCAAGGACTGGGCGCGCGCCGACGAGATACGCGACGAGCTGGACGCCATGGGATACGTTATAGAGGATACCGCATCCGGCACGCGCGTGGTGCGAAAGTGAATGATACACGTCATTCCGACACCCCTCTACGTCATTCCGGGCTTGACCCGGAATCCACGGCATCACCTCGTCATTCTGCGAGCACCGTAGGTGCTGCGCAGAATCCCCCTCGTTCAAAGGAGCGGTGACATATGGCATCTAACTGGCGCAAGCAGTCGCAGCGACGCGAGCATAACAATAATACATATAGCTATCATTATGCTACGCTGCAAGAGCTTATAGACGTATGCCACTCCGAAATCCCTCTACGTCATTCCGGGCTTGACCCGGAATCCACGGATGCACGTTGCATACAAGAGCCCGATGCAACCCAGCACAGCTCCATGTCAGGCTCCCTTATCCTGGCCCTTGACCACATAACGGACGCCGGTAACTTTGGCGCGATATGCCGCAGCGCCGAGGTGGTGGGCGCTGCCGGCATAGTAGTGCCCAACGCGCGACAGGCGCAGGTGAACGACGGCGTGTACCGTACGTCTGCAGGCGCCGTAGAACACATTAAGATAGCGCAGGTGTCCAACCTTGTGTCCGCGTTGAACGCGCTTAAGGATAACGGCTTTTGGGTTTGCGGCGCCACGGAGCACGCGTCGCAGGACATTTGGGAAGCGCCGCTTGAAGGTAAGCTGGTCGTCTGCATGGGGTCCGAGGACACCGGACTCTCACGCCTTGTGCGCGAGACGTGCGACTTCGAGTTCAAGCTGCCGCAGTACGGTCAGACCGAGAGCCTTAACGTGGCGCAGGCTTGCACCGCCATCCTATACGAATGGCGCAGACGCGTTGAGGCGGCGCCTAAGCCACTTTAGTCTATGCTCATTGACCCAAGTCAACTTCGCATATCCTAAAATGTCTTATACGCTCGCCACAACGCGTCTGCGCGCGCAATTTTGCAGTTTGGCGCCTGACGCCTCATAATCCGCCCTCATTTCATGCGTAATTGCGGGCCGTGTTCACAGGCGTTGCGTAGCAATGCCGTTAAGCGAACGCGTGACCCGCAATCTACGATATGGCGTCGTGCTGGATAGGAAGCCTTGTTAGCGCGTTTATCCACGGGTGATAGAATGTATATATGACTCGCAAGATACGTATATTCGACACGACGTTACGCGACGGCGAGCAATCGCCGGGCGCCGCTATGGACACCCAGGAAAAGCTTAAGATCGCGCGTCAGTTGCTGCGCCTTAACGTGGACGTCATAGAGGCCGGGTTCCCGGCGTCGAGTCCGGGAGACTTCGCAAGCGTGCGGCAGATAGCTACAGAGGTTGGTGACAAGGCTTCCGTATGTGCCCTAACGCGCGCCGTCGCGTCAGACATACGAAGCGCGGGCGAGGCGTTGGCGGGTGCTGCTAGGCCGCGTATACAAACGGGCCTTGGCGTAAGCCCGGTGCATCTGCAAGACAAATTGCGTATGAGCGAGGACGATGCGCTGGACTCCGCCGTGAAAGCTATTAAGCTAGCCAAACAATATACTAGTGACGTGCAATTCTACGCGGAAGACGCCGGCCGTGCGAACATGGACTTCCTTATGCGCATAGTGAAGGCTGCGATTAGCGCCGGCGCCACGGTGGTTAACATACCTGACACTACGGGCTTTCTATTGCCTATCCAATTCGGCAAGCGTATTCGCACCATATACGAGAACATAGACGAGATAAACAGCGGTGACGTCATATTGTCCGTGCATTGTCATAACGACCTTGGGCTCGCGACCGCCCTTAGCCTTGCGGGAATAGCCGCGGGCGCAACAGAGGTTGACTGCACGATAAACGGCATAGGCGAGCGCGCCGGCAACGCGGCGTTAGAGGAAGTCGTCGAGGCAATAGCGCTACATGGCGACGAACTAGACGCCCATACCAGCATAAACACGCAAGAGCTCGTTCGTACGTCCAGGCTCGTATCGCAGATAACCGGCCTGAAAGTCCAACACAATAAGGCCATCGTTGGCCGCAACGCGTTCGCCCATTCAAGCGGAATACACCAGGACGGCATATTAAAGGAACGCAGTACGTATGAGATAATCGACCCGGCAAGCGTTGGCGCTGGTGCAAGCGAGCTCGTGTTAACGGCCCGCAGCGGGCGCGCCGCCTTGCGTGACAGGTTGGGTAAACTTGGCTTCACGCTTGACGACGAAACGTTCCAGCGCATAAACGAGCGCTTCTTAGAGATAGCCGATAAGAAAAGCGAAGTCTACGACGAGGACCTTGAGGCCCTTATGGCAGAATACGACCGCGCGGTAGACGAGCTGTGGACGCTTAAGATACTGCAGGTGTCATGCGGCACCCCACTTATAGCCACCGCTACCGTCGTGCTAACGGACGCGAACGGCGCAGAGCACAACGCCGTTGCCAGCGGAACCGGCCCGGTAGACGCGACATACCGCGCCATACAACAGGTAATAGCCGCAGGCACCGACACGCTTCTACGTCATTCCGGCACACCATTACGTCATTCCGGGCTTGACCCGGAATCCACGGAAGGCCTTTCTGCCAGTACAGAAAACGCAACCCACGCCGTAGAAGTCATCCATGACATGGGCGACCTACAGGAGTTCAGCATACAGGCCATAACGCGCGGCATAGACGCACTTGGAGAAGTGCTTGTGCGCGTTGCCGATAAGGACGGGCACGTGTTCACTGGCCGCGGCGCCGACGGGGACGTTATAGTAAGCGCCGCGAAGGCATACATAAACGCACTGAACAGGCTACTACGATACGAAAGCGAGCACGACCATGAATGACGCAGAAACGCTACTCGCACTACAACAGATCGACCTGGATTTCGCGAAGGCAACAGACGACGTTGAGAACCTACCGCAACGTGAACAGATACTGAACGTGCGCAAGAAGCGCGCGGAGGTTGAGGACAAGGCGACGCAGGTGATAGCGCTTCGCGATAAAGCGAACCACGCCATAACCAAACTACAGACAGAAGAAGAACAGCTGCGCGCGCGCATAGACGAGGAGCAGAAGAAGGTCGACGAAAGCAGTGACTACAAGAAGACCGAAGCCCTTACGCGCGAGATAGAGGGCCTCGCTAAACAGCTTGAGAAAAACGAGGGCGATATAATAGCGCAAATGGAACAGCTTGATAAGATAGATGACGTGAACAAGCGCATAGCAGAGACGGGAGAGAAACTAGAGGCCCGCGAGGCGGAACTTATAGCGCAATATAAAGAGCAGGGTGGTGCGCTCCTGGTAAAGAAGAAGAAGCTTGAGAGGCAACGTGACGCGTATGCCAGCCAACTGCAACGGGATATATTGGTAAGATATGAGGCTAGCGTAAAGAACCACGGCGGCATAGGCGTCTCAAAGTTGCATAACGGGCATTGCAGCGCCTGCGGCGTGGAGTTCGCGGCTGGGCAGGTCTCAGAGCTGCAAGAGGGCCAGGGTATATCGGAATGCCCGCATTGCCACAGGCTTTTGGTAATACAGTAGCCACATGTCATTCCGGTAGCCTGTTACGTCATTGTGGCGTACCGTTACGTCATTGTGGCGCACCATTACGTCATTCCGGGCTTGACCCGGAATCCATAGGAAGACTGGCAAACGGCACATAGTAAGGAGAAAATGCAGTACACTTTACACACCGACGGCGGCAGCCGCGGTAACCCGGGCCCAAGTGGCATAGGGTTTACGATAGAACAGATAGACGATACCAACGAAAGCGCGTCCACCATTATATGCCGTGGAGGCGCCTACATAGGTGAGACGACCAACAACCAAGCTGAATACCGGGCGCTTATATGGGGACTTTCCAACGCGCGGGAACTTGGGATAAACGACATCACCATACGCGCGGACAGCGAACTTATGGTACGGCAGATACAAGGCGCGTATCGCGTTAAGAACGCCGGCCTAAAACCGCTGTTCAACCAGGTTATGCAACTGTTGGACGCGTTTGATACATACGACATAGACCACGTCATGCGTAGCGGCAACAAAGACGCCGACGCTTTGGTGAACGAGGCTATGGACAAGAAAGACACAGTAGGAGATTTTAAGATAAACGAAGGAGACACATGTACACGCTTACTATAAAAGACCATTTCGACGCGGCCCACGCGCTTGTGGGATACCCCGGACAGTGCAAGGACCTGCACGGCCATACATGGCAGATAGAGGTTAGCATAAGCGGAACAGAGCTTGACGACATAGGCATACTGTATGACTTCAAAACGTTGAAAAACGATCTAGCTAGCATACTAGTACAATATGACCACAAATACCTTAACGAGGTCCCGCCGTTCGACAACATGAACGCGACCGCGGAGAACCTGTCACGCGTCATATATGAGCAAATGGAGAAACGCCTACCTGACGGCATTTCGCTGGAAGAAGTCGTGGTTTGGGAGTCTCCGATAGCCAAGCTGGTCTATACTAAAGAGTAAAGATTGGTCGCCGCGGTTGCGGTTTACGGGTTGTGCGCAGCCTGACACGCGCACGATGGCGCCGCGGCATATATGTGGGAGGAGTGGCAGCGTAATGCCCGACACAAAAAACCATATCAAGCATTACACTGTCGTGCTGGGCATAACCGGCTCGATAGCGGCATATAAAAGCTGTGAGCTTATCCGCGCCTTTCAAAAAGACGGCGCGCACGACATGCACGTTAAGACGATAATGACTCGCCATGCCACAGAGCTCATAACACCTGCCACGTTCAGGGCGCTTACCAACGAAACGGTTGCCACAGACGACGCAGACGAACCGGGCGCACCCATACATCACATATCGCTTGCGCATGAGGCCGACGTACTTGTCATAGCGCCGGCTACCGCGAACGTGATAAACAAGCTCGCGCACGGCATCGCAGACGACCTTCTTACGACTACCGCGCTTGCCTGCACCGCTCCGCTGTTCATAGCCCCGGCAATGAACACGGCCATGTGGCGCGATAGCAAGACGCAGGAGTCGCTAAAATTGCTTAAGGCAAGCGGCGCACACATAATAGAACCGGAGAGCGGTTACCTTGCGTGCGGGGACGAGGGAGAAGGCCGCTTGGCGGAGGTGTCAGACATCGCCAGCGAGGTCATAGGCGTTCTTGACAGCGCGTTTGATATGCGTGGCATAGACTTGCTTGTAACCGCCGGCGCGACACGTGAGCCAATAGACCCGGTTCGCTTCATATCTTCTCCCGCAAGCGGGAAAACCGGCTTCGCGGTCGCCAACGAAGCCGTCGCGCGCGGAGCGCACGTTACGCTGGTTAGCGCGCCAACGGACCTGCAAGCGCCACTTGGCGTAGACATAGTGCGCGTGACCACCGCGTCCGAGATGCTCGACGCCTCGTTTGAAGCGTTCGAGAACGCGAACGCCGCGGTCTTCACGGCCGCGGTCGCCGACCTTGCGCCCATACACTATCATGATAGCAAGCTTAAGAAGGGATACGACCTTCCTGACGAGGGCAGAATAGAGCTTGAACTCACATACACACCTGACATACTGCGCACGCTCGCATCTCAAAAAGGCGAAACCTACGTTATAGGGTTCGCCGCCGAGACAAGCGACGTCATAGAGAACGCGCAGCAAAAACTCTACAACAAGAACGCCGACATGATAGTCGCCAACGACGTGTCAAGGCCCGGGCTTGGTTTCTCAAGCGCTAACAACGAGGCGTGGTTCGTCACGGAAGACGACGTACAAGACACGGGTATCATCTCAAAAAGGGAATTGGCAAAACTCATCTGCGATAAAATCGTCGCGAACGTCACACTCTAAACTGCAACGTTATCCTGGCACCCCGTTTCGTCATCCCGGTACCCCACAACGTCATCCCGGGCTTGACCCGGGATCCAGGTAGCGGCGCGAAGCGCCGCTACCAAAAACAGCGCATAACGTGGCTTGAAGCCACGTTATGCGGGCTATAACCCATATCGCTTACAATGTGTCTTACACATGAGTAAATATTACACGTACATATTGGCCAACAAGCGCAACGGCACTATATATACTGGCGTTACCAACGATCTTATCCGCAGAGTGCATGAGCACAAACGCGGTTTGAACGACAGCTTCACGAAAAAGTACAAAGTACATAAGCTTGTTTGGTATGCGTCATTTGAAAGCATATCTGAAGCTATATATATGGAGAAACGCATAAAGAACTGGAAACGTGAATGGAAAACTGAACTAATAACGCAATACAATCCCAACTGGAACGACCTTTACAACACTCTTGAGAAAGACGAGTTCTAACACAATGTTCGCGTGGATTGCGGGTCGCGTGTCCGTTTAACGACGTCTGCTTCGCAGCCGTCTACGAACACGGCCCGCAATGACGTAACAAGGAAACCGCAAGAGTATACGTTAACGCGCTCGCGTGGATTGCGGGTCCCGTGTCCGTTTAACGACATCTGCTTCGCAGCCGTCTAAAAACACGGCCCGCAATGACGTAACGAGTGAAACCGCAATGACGTAACGGGTGAAACTGTAAAGGCATAATAAGGCGCCACACTCTACGGCGCGCCGCGCTGGTACGTGCTAATACGTCTTAAGCGGCGCTGGGGATAACGCCGTTGGAACTGAGCATGAAGTCGGCGTCCGTATATGATATGAGCTGGCCGCTTACAGAGTCAAAAAACGAGAACCTCAGGTCATACGGCCCGTATTGGCCGCTGGTGAATAACGTGGATATGCTTCCCGGCTGCATGGTTGATCCTGCGCCTTGCAGCAGCACCTGCTGCGTGCTGCCGTTTAGCACCTGCCATTGCACGGTATACGTGCCGTTGTATCGCACTATCGCATATGCCGTAGCGGGATCGATGTAGGTCTTCTTGGCCGCGCTTGTCACATACGGGCTCTCTGTTCCGCTGAACTCCACGGTAGCGTTCACCACCGGCGCCGATTGCGTGGTTCCGGCTTCAACAGCCGGGGCGTTGTCGTTAACGGTTATGTCCTGGCCCGCCGTGTTTGGTAGTGTTGCTCCAAGTATGCAGCCTGCCGCCGCGGCCGCAACGCAGCCGCCTGTCACGGCGCCTTTGGCGCTAAGTATGTTGCTCTTTAGAAGCTGCCACGCAAACGAGCCTATCACCTTAGTTTGCGCGGACGCACCGCTAAGTACGGCGTTAACGCTATCGGCGGGGAACATGTTACTGGCCATGTTGTGCATGGCGGCGCCAAGGCCAACGAAGCCGCCGGCGTTTGCCGTGGCCGTGCCAGACATTCCGCCGCCCATGTTGTTGGGAAACCCGTTGTTGTTAAAGCCTGTGTTCATGTCCTGCTCGTTTTGCCGTTCCAGCGCTTCCAGTTTCTCTTTCAGTTGCGTCCTGGCGCGCGCCACCGCAGAGGTAGCCGTGCCAAGGCTTATGTGCATAGCCTTAGAGATCTGCTCGAACGTCATGTCATCGAAGTAGTGCATTAAAAGTGCCTCGCGCCTTCGCTCCGGAAGTTCCATTATGGCTTCCATAAGCGCCGCGTTGGATTCCTTGTGTTCAAGGTTCTCCTGCGGCAGTAGATCCGGCTTGGTCTCTTGTAAGTCGTTCGCTACTTCGCTGTCAAGTTCCTGGCCTACGTGCTTTCGCTTCTTAAGCATGTCAAGACAAGTGTTCTTGCAAATCGTGTGCATCCATCCAAGATACGCTTTGTGCGTACGTAGCGAGCCGAACTTGCGGTACATAGAAATCATGACCTGCTGGGCCGCGTCCTGCGCGTCTTGCTTGTTCCCTAAGAAGGAATAGCAATGCAACAAAATGCTCTCGGCGCAGCATCTGCATAGTTCTTCAAATGCAGACGAATCGCCGCGCATGGCGTGCTTCGCGAGGTTCTCTATGTGCGCCCGGCTGGTGTCAATGGCACCGTCGTCGCGCGCGTTCTCGCTATCGCTTGTTTGTGCACTCATAGATATAGACCCCAACAGCCCTCACTTTTATTGCCTTGTTTTATTAAACATGACATAAACATTACATAAACCCACGCGGATATTATCAAAATATCCTACCGCATGAAATTGTAGCAGAAAACACGATGGGTGGTGCCAAGGCTAGAATCGTACATAAAATTTAATTTGTGGATCTCAGGAATTCAGGAGGAATTAATGTGGATAAAAGCAATCGGCTGCGCCATAAGATTTGTTGTCCTCAACGCCGCTATTCATTGTTGACAACCAATCTGATGGCGCGATGCCATTTTTGCTTTCATAACTTAGACTGTTGCAGTCTATGGAATGCTGCCCCAAAACCAAAATTTTTTTCAAAAATTTCAGGTATATTTTTATTCTATATTTTTCTAGACTGAAGTCTTAAAATCGAACGTCTGGAATAACCGTTCACGTATTGTCAAAAACACAGAATTTTTCGATTTTTGTAGCGAAAAAGCCAAATAAACATTCTAAATAAAAAAATTATTTTAAACAGTAAGCCGTTTACCAGCACTTTTGCAAAAACACTCTAATTTCTCGATTTGACAAACCTCACAAAAGCTACATAATAAGGTTATACGAGTGCCTTAATAGGCATTCAGAAATATGGTGTTGTTGAAACTTCCGCTATAGTTCGGCAGCGCTAACAAGCCCTCTAAGGGAACCGATTGTTTGTAGTTGTTTTCTTAGATCACGGCCTGGCTAGCGTTATTGGATACTGGAGCATAGCAGAAGTAGCCGGGTGAAGATCGCAAAGTAGACAGGTGAGTGAAATGAGAACAGAAGAAGAATTGATGCACGGCCTCTGGAACGAACAAGAGGCGACTTTAGCCGCCAACGCATCGCGGCTGAAGAAGAAGCGCGTAGCCATCGTGGCTGCGGTCATTGTCGTGGCCGTGGCTGCTTTGTTCATTACGATGCGCGCTTTCGCGGCAGGCCCCACCCAGGTAAGTACCTGGGCCCAATTCCAACAGGCCTACCAGAACACCGACGTGAGCTCTATTCAGCTTACGGCCAACATCACACGAGGGACCAGTGATAGCGTCCTCTCCAATGGTGGCTTCGAGCTGAACCGCAGCCTCGAGATCAGTGGCGATAACGGCCAGGGAGGCAACTACACGTTGAACTTCGGCGCCGATGCCACAAACACAAACGCCTTTGATCTGGGACAGGCAACGGCAGGCACGGGCAACGTGCTGAACATCCACAACTTGACCATAGTTCACGCTGGCGCTGACTATAACGATTGCGTAATCTATAGCAGCGACAACACCAACAATTCTGCCGGATGGACAGTCAAGTTCGCCGATGTAAACAACGGCAGCTCCCCGTCGGGCGCGGCATTGGTTAACTGCCAAGACGCTCCTGGCGACTGGATGGTTTCTGACGGTACCCCCGAAGGCAACGGCGTGAACGTA
>JAISJA010000045.1 GCA_031261765.1 Coriobacteriales bacterium
GTATATGTCCTTGCCGTATTCTATCTCCAGCGGGCCTTCAAGCGCGTACAGCCATTCCTCGCCCTCATGCGCGGAAAGTTCGTGCTCTTGTTCTGCCGATGCCTCAAGCGTAATGAAGAACGGCTCCATGTGACGGCTTGCCTTGTCTTCCGCAAGCGCGTTGAATTGCAGTTCTCCCGCATCACTTGAAGTGCTTAGCCCCTGCAGGCGTTTTGCCGCCGCGGTGTCGTTGTCGTATTCGTCATGGCGCACCAGCGCGGGCCCAAGTTTCTCGTCGTCGTCAAGCAGGGTGCCAAGTCGCACGCCAAGTGCGCGCGTTATGCGTATAAGCGGTGTCAGCGAAGGCGCGACAACGCCCGCCTCAAGGTCGTTTATGACCTTTACGTCGCATCCGCAGCGCTCCGCGAGCTCGTCAGGTGACAGCTCCAGGGCCTCCCGTAACTCCGTGATCTTTGCGCCTATCTTATTCGTGCCCATCATGTCACCTTCCTTCCTGTTGTTAGTGGTGAAGTTTCCTCATGACTTCATGACACACACTTTCCTTATTGTAACATTATGCAACCTTGCTCCGTAATATACTTTGTGATAAGTTCCGAAGGCGTTACGTCAAAGGCCGGGTTATATATATCTGCGGCATCTGGGGACGTCTGAACCCATGCGCCATCCGGTGTGGCTATGCCCGCAAGTTCTGTGCGGTCGCGTTCCTCTATGGCTATACCGTTGCCGTTTTCTATACCGGCATCTATGGTGGACGTTGGCGCGCACACGTAAAACGGTATATTATAATAGCTTGCTAGTATAGCAACTTGCAACGTACCTATCTTGTTAGCGGTGTCGCCGTTTTTCGCTATGCGGTCCGCTCCTACCAACACGGCGTCTACGCGCCCCTGCGACATTACCGTGGCGGTCATTCCGTCAGATATGAGCGTGCATGGTATGCCTGCGCGCATAAGCTCCCACATTGTAAGGCGCGCGCCCTGCATGACCGGGCGCGTCTCAAGCGAATACACGTGGTTAACGCGGCCCTGCTCGTACGCGCTGTATATCACGCCAAGCGCCGTGCCGTAATACGCCGTGGCAAGCGATCCGGCGTTGCATATGGTTAGCACGTTGCTGCCCGGCTTTAGCAAGGCGGCGCCGTTTGCGCCTATGGCCCGGTTTGCGGCCTCGTCTTCGCGTATCATGTCTTTCGCGCAAGCGAATATAGTTTGCTTTAACGCGGCCATGCCGTCCTGGCAGCTAGAATCGGCGTCGGTGCTTCCGGCAGCCGTGCCAGCGTCGCCGGTGGCGTGAGCGCGTGACCGCTCTGCTAGTTTGTCCGCTTCTTGTCTTGCGGACTCAAGTGCGCGCTTCGCACCCCACGCGAGGTTCACCGCCGTGGGACGGACACTGCCTATTTTCACGGCTTGCTCCCCTAAAGAGCGCAAAAAGCCATCCGTGTCCTTATCGGCAGATTCGTTTATAGCCCATAGCGCAAGAGCGCACGCCGCGGCAACGCCAAGCGCCGGAGCGCCACGCACGGCCAGTCTTGCTATAGCGTCGCATACCTCGTTTAAAGTGTGCATATGCAGCATGGAAAGCCGCGTGGGCAGCAGCGTCTGGTCTATGGCCACGACTTCTGCCCGGGTATGCTTGGCGCATGTTTCGTCTGAGGTATGTCCTTTGGCGCGAGCGCCCTTCTTGTCTTCGTGCGACACCAGGTCTATTGTGCGTGGCAGGTTTTCCATGTGTAGCAAGTTTGTATGCGCTAGCATGCTTTACGCGCTTCCAATAGCGCTAGCAGGTGCGCGGAATGCTCAAGGCAGCTTATAAGGCGCCAGGCGTCTTCAAGCGTGTCGGCTATCGCGAACGGGCCATGTCCGCGCAGTACCGCTATGTTATGCCCGCCGGCGACCTGGTCGGCCAACATACCGGCTGCTTCATTGCTGGCAATCGTGGCCTTTGGCGTTAGCACGGGCACGGCGCTTCCAAGTATGAGGCGCCCTTCGCTGTCAGGTGGTTTTATCTCGTCGCATATGAACGACTCGTACGTAGTATATAGCGTGTGCGCGTGCGCTACCGCGGCTGGCCGTACGGCGCCGGTTGCGTTTGCGCTAGCGAGATACATAGCGCGATGCACTATGAGTTCCATGGACGCTCCGTCGTCTGCCGGTGAGGGCGCAAGGCCGCAGCATACTATCTTGCTAGCATCCAAATGTCCTAGCATGGCGCCAGTATGCGTTATCCATATATCATTACCGTCGTATATGGATAAGTTACCACCATGGCTTGTTACCGCGCCGGTCGCTGCCATGTCCAAGCCTATCATACGCAACGTGTCCATCATACGCGTTTTTTGCGTTTTGCCGGGTTTTTGGCGCTCGTTTAATGGGTTATCAGCCAATGTCTGTCCTAACTTCCTACCGTTTATATGTTAAGATTAACATTCATCTATTTATTAAGCATGCTTGGGGACTTATCCTGCCAGTGGCCATCGTATCGCGTTGGTTGCAGGATGAGGTTGAACCAGGCAGAAGGTGATGAAAAGCAATGATTTTCATCATATTAACGAAAGAAAGGAATTTGAAAGTGGCAACAAAGGTAAGTATCAACTCCCTTATCGACGCGGGGGTCCATTTTGGACATCAGACCCGCAGGTGGAACCCAAAAATGGAGCCGTATATATTCGGCGCCCGCAATCACATCCACATCATCGACCTTAAGCAGACCCTCCAGCAAATGGACAAGGCGTACACCTTCGTAAGTGAGATGGCCGCGAAAGGCGGACGTTTGCTGTTCGTGGGAACCAAGAAACAAGCCCAGGAGTCCGTGCAGCGCGAGGCAGACCGTTGCGAGATGCCGTACGTGAACCATCGTTGGCTGGGCGGTATGTTGACGAACTTCGTTACCATACGTTCACGTGTCACACATATGGAAGAGCTGGAGGCCATGGAGGAAGACGGCCGTATGGCGGCGCGCGTTAAGAAAGAGCAGATCGTGCTGCGTAAAGAGCTAACGAAGCTGCAAACGAACCTTAACGGCGTGCGTGACATGACGTCTGTACC
>JAISJA010000037.1 GCA_031261765.1 Coriobacteriales bacterium
GTAGTCGATCTCTGGGAATATAAGCTGTTCAGTTATGCCGAACGTATAGTTGCCGCGACCGTCGAAACTGGTTGACGGAAGCCCGCGGAAGTCGCGTACGCGCGGAACGGCGGTAGCAAGCAGCCTGTCCAGGAACTCCCACATGCGCTCTCCGCGCAACGTGACCTTGGCTCCTATGGCCATGCCCTCACGTACCTTGAAGTTGGCTATCGACTTACGTGCCCGGCATATCTTGGGTTGCTGGCCGGTTATGGCGCGCAGGTCTTGCACCGCGGCATCGATCTGTTTGCTGTCCTGCGCGGCCTCGCCAACGCCCATGTTAACGACGATCTTCTCAAGACCCGGGATCTCATTTACATTCTGGATCCCAAGCTGGTCTTTAAGAGCAGGCGCGATCTCGCTTTTATACTTTTCCTTTAACCTCGCGGCCATATTAGTCTATGTCCTTTCCGCATTTCTTGCAAACGCGTGTCTTCGCGCCCGTTTCCTCGTCAATGCGCATTCCCACACGTGTGGGCTCATTGCATTTGGGGCAAACCAGCATTACCGTAGACACTGGAATCGGATGTTCGATATCTGTTATGCCACCGGAAGGATTATCACGTGTTGGGCGCTGTGCTTTATGCACTATGCCAACCTTCTCTACGATGACTTTCTTGTCACGTGGTAAAGCACGCATGACCGGGCCGGAAGCGCCCTTGTCCTTGCCGCTAATCACGATAACGCGGTCGCCGGTTTTTATCCTCATTTAATCCTCAATTCCTAACTTCTACAAAGTCTCTGGTGCTAACGAGACGATCTTCATATAATGCTTGTCACGCAGCTCGCGCGCCACGGGCCCGAAAACACGCGTCCCGCGCGGCTCGCCGTTGTCGTCTATAAGGACAGCTGCGTTCTCATCGAACTTAATGTAACTACCGTCTTTGCGATGTACCTCTTTTTTAACGCGCACTATGACACAACGTACGACTTCGCCCTTCTTAACGGCGCCGTTTGGCAATGCCTCTTTAACGGCACATACTATTATGTCGCCAAGGCCTGCATAGCGGCGCTTTGAGCCACCAAGTACCTTGATGCATTGTACCTTGCGCGCGCCGGAGTTATCGGCGACGGTTAGCATACTTTCCGCTTGTATCATTTTCTTCCTTTCGGCTTGCCGCATGGCGCCAAGCGCCATGGACAACCCTCATTCCTAACTGCCTTATTCCGCTGCCCTATTTTGCCTTCTCGACAATCTTGAGCAAACGCCAGCACTTCGTCTTTGATATGGGACGCGTCTCCATTATCTGGATGGTGTCACCAACACCGGCTTCGCTGTTCTCGTCGTGAACGTGGAACTTCTTGGTGCTGGTCATCATCTTACCGTAGATGGGATGTGCCTTGCGTTCTTTTATCTCTACTATGCATGTCTTCTCGCCCGGCGCGGAGACAACCACGCCCTGGCGTACCTTGCGATGGTTACGTTCGATAACTTTATCAGCCATTTGTCTGTTAATCCTCCTACTGTGCACCGGCGAGGCTTATGTTAAGCTCGCGGGCACGTATTTCTGTAAGCGCACGCGCTATGTCACGTTTTACCGATACAATGCGTGCCGTATTGTCAAGTTGGCTGGTAGCCATCTGGAAACGCAGGTTAAAAAGCTCTTCCCTGCCTTCCTGTACCTTCACCTGTAAATCGTCGTTGCTTAAATCGCGTACTTCCTGTGCCTTCATTTATGCATCACCGCCTTGCGTCTCACGGGTGATTATCTTGCATTTTATGGGTAGCTTCTGTATGGCCAAGCGCAGCGCCTCTTTTGCCACGTCGGGCTCGACTTCACCGACCTCGAACATGATGCGGCCGGGTTTCACTACTGCCACCCATTCTTCCGGGTTGCCCTTGCCGGAACCCATGCGGGTCTCGGCGGGTTTCTTCGTGATTGGTTTATCTGGGAAGATAGTTATCCAAACACGTCCGCCACGTTTCATATGACGGGTCATCGCAACACGGGCAGCCTCTATCTGACGGTTCGTTATCCAATGCGGCTCCAAGGCCTGGATACCATAATCGCCAAAGTTAAGGCTCGTGCCGCCCTTGGCCCGGCCCTTCATTGAGCCGCGCTGCACCTTGCGATGTTTGGTGCGCTTAGGTACGAGCATCTTCTACTTCCTCCCTTCGCCGCGCGGGCCACGTTTGTTGTCCTGCAGTGCAAGGTTCGCCAGTTCCTGACCGGGGAGTTTATCACCATGATAAACCCAGACCTTGACGCCTATGGAACCCATAGTGGTCGCAGCGGTTGAAAAACCATAATCTACTTTCGCACGTAACGTATGCAGCGGGACGCGTCCCTCACGGTACCATTCACGGCGGGACATCTCTGCGCCGCCCAAACGGCCTGAACACTGTATACGTATGCCCTTAGCGCCGCTCTTCATGGCGGACTGCACTGCCTTGCGCATGGCACGGCGGAATGCGACCCTTCCCTCAAGCTGTTCTGCTATGGACTGTGAAATCAAAGTCGCGTCTACTTCGGGGCGTTTTACCTCTACGACGTCTACGTTGACCTTGCCGTTCGCGATTTTCTCAAGGTCGGCGCGCAGCTCGTCTATCTCAGAGCCCTTCTTGCCGATGACGACACCCGGACGGGCGGTCGTTATCGTGACGCTTATCTTGTCTCCAGCGCGTTCTATGTCTATGCGCGCAACAGACGCGCGTGCGAGCCTTTTAGTGAGATAGCTACGTATCTTAAGGTCGTTGTCAAGCGTGGCGGCATAGTCCTTGTTGGAGAACCAACGGCTGCGCCATTGCTCGGTGACACCTAAGCGGAAGCCTGTGGGGCGTACTTTCTGACCCATGACCTATGCCCCCTCTCGTGTGCCGACGATGACCGTTATATGGCAAGAGCGCTTTAGTATAGGAGAAGCGGCTCCCTTCGCGCGAGGACGTATGCGTTTCATCGTGGGGCCCTCGTCCGCGTATGTGGCGCGTACTATAAGGCTCTCACCGTTTATGCCCTCGTTGTTACGCTCAGCGTTGGCAACGGCGCTGTTAAGGCATTTCTCAACGACCTCTGCGACGTTGCGCTCAGAGAAGCGCAGGATCTCGCGCGCACGCGGAACTTCCTTGCCGCGAATCAAATCAACAACCATACGTGCCTTCCTTGGCGACACGCGCACGTACTTTGATGTAGCTCTTGCTTCCATTAATCGCCTTTCTTACCGGCTGTATGCCCACGGAACGTACGCGTCATAGCGAACTCCCCGAGTTTATGCCCAACCATTGATTCTGTGATGTATACGGGCACGTGCTTGCGCCCATCATGGACGGCGATGGTATGGCCTACCATCTCCGGGAAGATAGTGGACGCGCGCGACCATGTCTTGATGACCTTTTTCTCGCCTGCCTCGTTCATGTCGTTTATACGCTTAAGCAAGCGTGGCTCTACGAACGGGCCTTTCTTTAAACTACGGCTCATTTATTTCTTCCTTCTACGGATAATCAAACGGCTGGATGGTTTCTTGGGATTACGCGTACGGTGTCCCTTCGTGGGCACGCCCCACGGCGTAACGGGATGACGACCTGCCGACTTGTTCTTACCTTCGCCGCCGCCATGCGGGTGGTCAACGGGGTTCATGACCGTACCACGTACCGTTGGACGAACGCCAAGCCAACGCGTGCGGCCCGCTTTACCTATCCTTATATTGCTATGCTCGGCATTGCCGACCTCGCCCACCGTTGCGCGGCATGTCGCAAGGACACGGCGCATCTCGCTGGATGGCATACGTAATATGACGTATTTGTCCTCTTTGCCCATAAGCTGTATGGAAGACCCGGCGCTGCGGGCGAGTGCCGCCCCGCGACCCGGTTGCAGCTCTACGGCGTGCACCAACGTGCCGACCGGTATGTCTTTCAGTGCAAGCGCGCAACCCGGTTTGATGTCGCTACCCTCTCCGCTGGTAACCACGTCGCCTACTTTAAGGCCCTTTGGATAAAGGATATAGCTCTTCGCGCCGTCCTTGTAGCTAAGCAGCGCTATACGGGCGGAACGGTTAGGATCGTACTCTATCGTAGAGACACGGGCCGGAATGCCATCCTTTACGCGCTTGAAGTCTATGGCGCGGTATTTGCGCTTGTGGCCGCCACCCTGATGACGCGTCGTTATACGGCCGTTGTTGTTGCGGCCGGCCTTCTTGGGCAACGCCGACGTAAGCGATTTCTCGGGCTTTACCGCTGTTATCTCAGCGAAGTCCGAGACGCTTTGCGAACGGCGTCCGGCCGATGTTGGTTTGTATTGTTTTACAGCCATTACCTGCTCTTACCTTTCTTAAGCGCCAAACGCTTCTATAGTGTCGCCCGCGGCAAGCGTGACGATTGCCTTTTTCCACGTACGCGTGCGACCAAGCTGGTAGCGAACGCGTTTTGGCTTGGATTTCACGTTCAACGTGTTTACCTTAAGTACCGTAACGTCAAAGATGTCCTGCACTGCCTTCGCAATCTCTATCTTACTGGCTTGTTTCGCGACCTTGAACGTATATTTGTTCGTCTCCATAAGGTCAAACGAGCGCTCTGTTATAACGGGCCCAAGTATGACCTGGCGTGGATCTTTAATAACCGATGCCATTTAAGCAAGCACCTCCTCTATGCGCTTAAGTGCCGCTTTCGTGAATACAAGTGCGTTATTGTCGATAAAATCGTGCGTGTTGGACTCAGATACCGCTATGGAACGCACGGTTGGTATGTTGCGGAATGACAGGAAGGCGTTTATGTCGTTGTCCGCGAGGACAAGCGTCACGCGTTTCCCGGCGTCAATAGCCTTCAGCGCGGACACGGCCTGTTTAGTGGACGGCGTGTCAAACGGGAACTCGTCTATTACGTAGAGCTCTTTGTCTGCCTTCTTCGCTGCCAGCGCGGAGCGCATCGCCGCTTTGATCTCCTTGCGGTTGACCTTGAACGCATATGAACGCGGATGCGGGCCAAAGACCGTGCCACCACCAGCCCATTGCGGTGAGCGTATGGAACCCTGACGGGCACGACCGGTGCCCTTCTGGCGCCAAGGTTTGCGGCCGCCGCCGCGTACTTCTCCGCGTGTCTTGGTATTGTGCGTGCCACTGCGCGCCGCGGCCATTTGCGCGCGAACGACCTCGTGCATGAGATGCACGTTAGGCGTCACGCCAAATACGGCGTCGGAGAGCTTCGTCGTACCGATCTTCTCGCCGTTTATGTCTTTTACGTCTATAGTTGCCACTGCTTTTCCTTTACTTGTCCTATGCTGCGGCGCGTATGCGCAAAAGCGCACCCTTGCCACCGGGAACAGCTCCCTTTACCAACATCAAGTTCTGCTCGGCGTCTATCTTAACTACCTTCAGGTTCTTAACCGTGACGTTGTCCACGCCCATGTGACCCGGAAGGCGCTTGCCCTTATACACGCGGGACGGCGTTGCGCATTCGCCTACGGAACCCGGCGCACGATGGAAGTGCGCGCCGTGGCCGCCGGGGCCACCCTGGAAGTTGTAGCGCTTCTGCACGCCTGCGAAACCCTTACCTTTGGAGACGCTGGAGACGTCAACTGACTTCGCCTCGTTGAACTCCTCTACGGTGAGTTTTTGCCCAAGCTCGTATTCAGACGAGCTGTCAACACGGACCTCGCGCAGATATTTGCATGGCGAAACGCCGGATTTCTTAAAATGCCCCTGTGTAGGTTGGTTCACCTTGTTCTCTTTAACGGTGCCGAAACCTATCTGCACAGCCTCATAGCCTTCTTTATCGGCAGATTTAAGCTGTGTTACGGTGCATGGGCCCGCCTGTATGACGGTGACCGGTACAAGCTGGTCGTCTTCTGACCAGACCTGCGTCATGCCCAACTTCTTTCCTAGTAATGTATCACACATGTTTTGCTTCCTCGTTGCTTTCTTTCGCAAGCGCAAGCTTTAAGCCTGCGGCTGCGGACGGCTACGTGTATCCTCCCCTACAGCTTTATCTCTATGTCTACGCCGGCAGGCAGGTCAAGTCGCATAAGCGAGTCCACGGTAGACGGCGTTGGCTCAAGTATGTCTATAAGGCGCTTGTGCGTACGCATCTCGAACTGCTCGCGCGAGTCCTTGTCCTTATGCGGCGAACGTATGACGCAGTACAGGTTGCGCGACGTGGGCAGCGGCACAGGGCCAGCTACCTTCGCGCCCGTGCGCTGGGCGGTGTCCACGATGAGCTTCGTGGACTGGTCCACTATCTCATGGTCATAGCCCTTAAGGCGTATACGTATAGTTTGTGTCTTAGTTGCTGCCATTAGGCGTTACCTCCGGCCTTCGAAATAATTTCTTCTGCAACACTCTTTGGAACCGGTTCATATGATGAGAACTGCATTGTATATGATGCACGGCCCTGCGTTGACGAACGCAGGTCTGTTGCGTAACCAAACATCTCTGAGAGCGGCACGATAGCGTGTATTAGCTTAGCGTTGCTGCGGTCGCCCATGCCCTGTATCTGCCCGCGACGGCTGGACAGGTTGCCCATGACGTCACCCATGTAGTCCTCAGGGGTTTCTACCTCCACTGACATCATAGGCTCAAGCAGAATGGGATTCGACTTCTTAAGGGCGGCCTTGACCGCCATGGAACCGGCGATCTTGAACGCGGCCTCAGACGAGTCGACTTCGTGATACGAACCGTCGACAAGCTCGACTCCAACGTCTACGACAGGATAACCTGCCAGTACGCCGCTAGCGAGTGCCTCTTGTATGCCCTTATCGACAGACGGTATGTATTCTTTTGGAATGACACCGCCTACGATCTTGTTGTCGAACGTATATTCGCTTCCTGCCTCTAGCTTACTCAGGTTGATGATGGCTTCACCGTATTGGCCACGGCCACCTGACTGGCGCACGAAACGTCCTTGGACGTTCTCTACGTCTTTACCGGCGGTCTCGCGATACGCGACCTGCGGTTTACCAACGTTCGCCTCTACCTTGAACTCACGGAGCAGGCGGTCGACGATGATCTCTAGGTGCAGCTCGCCCATTCCGGCGATGACCGTCTGGCCTGTCTCTGCGTTCGTGGAGACGCGGAACGTTGGGTCCTCCTCGGCGAGCTTCTGAAGGCCGGCGTCGAGTTTCTCCTGCTCAGCCTTAGACTTGGGCTCGATGGCGATATCTATTACGGGGTCCGGGAACACCATGGACTCCAGTATGACGGGTTTGTCCTCGTCGCTTAGCGTGTCGCCTGTCGTGGTGTCCTTAAGGCCTACGGCGGCTACTATGTCACCGGCAGAGCACGAGTCTATATCCTCACGCGAGTTGGAGTGCATCTCTAGCAGGCGGCCTATACGCTCTTTCTTGTCCTTCGTGGCGTTGAGTATATATGAGCCGGCGCTAAGCGTACCGGAATATACGCGGAAATACGTGAGCTTACCAACGTATGGGTCTGTCATGACCTTGAACGCCAGTGCCGAGAACGGCTCTTTGGCATCAGCGTGGCGCTGTATCTCTTCGTCTGTATTGGGATCAGTGCCCTCTATAGACGGGATATCAAGCGGGGACGGCAGATAGTCTATAACGGCGTCCAGAAGCTGCTGGATGCCCTTGTTCTTGAACGCCGCGCCGCATAGCGTTGGCGTTATCTTGCCGGCTATCGTGCCCTTACGAAGCGCCGCTATGATCTCTTCCGGACCGTAGTCACCGCCCATTAACACGGCCTCCATAAGGTCATCGTCATATTCGGTCGCGGCGTCTATGAGCTTCTCACGATATTCCTTCGCCTGGTCCATGTAGTCTGCCGGGATCTCTGTGACCTCTGGGTATATGATGCCCTTGTCATCTTCGTTGAACATCTCAGCGTCCATTTTGACAAGGTCTATTATGCCGTTGAACTGGTCTTCCGCGCCTATTGGAATCTGGCAGATGACGGGGTTCGCGCTAAGGCGGTCGTCAAGCTGGTCGACGACGCTAAAGAAATCCGCACCAACGCGGTCCATCTTGTTGACGAACGCGATGTGCGGGACTTTGTAGCGCACTGCCTGGCGCCATACGGTCTCTGTTTGCGGTTGTACGCCGCCAACCGCGCAAAGCACGGCTACGGTGCCGTCTAATACGCGCAGGCTGCGCTCTACCTCGGCCGTGAAATCAACGTGGCCCGGGGTGTCTATTATCTGTATACGATGGTCTTTCCAGAAGCAGGTCGTCGCGGCCGATGTAATGGTTATACCGCGCTCTTGTTCTTCCTCCATCCAGTCCATAACGGCCGCGCCGTCGTGGACCTCACCTATCTTGTGCGTCTTGCCGGTGTAATACAGGATTCGTTCTGTCGTCGTCGTCTTACCGGCGTCTATGTGGGCCATGATGCCGATGTTACGTGTATCTTTTAATGGTGTACTTGACATATTACGTTTACTTTAT
>JAISJA010000052.1 GCA_031261765.1 Coriobacteriales bacterium
CGCATAGAGGAGATGTACAACAAGGCCAACGACCTTGTATGGCAACAGGTGCAGGACGCCGGCGAGGAAGCCGCGTTTGACACCGGCATACATGACTTGCACCCTGAGCTCGTAAAGACGCTCGGACGCCTTAAATATCGCACCTCATATGGACAGAACGTGCTTAAGCACTCACTTGAGGTCGCATGGCTTGCCGGCACTATGGCATCCGAGCTTGACCTTGACCCCGCGCCGGCGAAGCGCGCAGGACTGCTGCACGACCTTGGCAAGGCCATAGACCACGAAACAGAAGGCCCGCACGCGCTAATAGGCGCGGAGCTCGCGAAACGCCTTGGCGAGAAACCTGAGATAGTGCACGCCATAGAGGCGCACCACGCGGACGTAGAGCCCAAGACCGTACTGGCGGTCATAATACAGGCAGCCGACGCTATATCAGCCGCGCGTCCGGGCGCAAGGCGCGAGAGCGCGGAGAACTACATAAAGCGCCTGGAGAAGCTTGAGGAGATAGCGAACTCACATGATGGTGTCGAGAAGACATACGCCATGCAAGCCGGTCGCGAGGTTCGCGTCATGGTGGAGCCGGAGAAGATAAACGATGACGGCGCCGTCGTTTTAGCGCATGACATAGCCCATGAGATAGAGGATAGCATGGAATATCCCGGGCAGGTTAAAGTGGTCGTCATACGCGAGAGCCGCGCTACCGATATAGCTAAATAGAAACGCGTTAACGACGTATGAACGGTTGCGGATGGCAGGTCTTAAGATCAGCGCACGTCTCGCAATCCTTCGCGATTATACCCGCTACACCGCTCCAATCCATAGGCTTGAAACCGGCTTTTGGATAAAACCCTTGTGATTCGGCACATGCTACTAGCTTAATAGCACCATAGCGTTTTACGGCATCGTCTATAAGCGCGCGCGCCACGCCATGGTGCTGCCAGTCCTTATAGACTATCACCGGGTACACGTACGCACCGTTACCCTCTGTGTCCTCCACGTCGTTTATCTCATATATATAGATGAAACCAACTGGTTCGTCGTTCGCGTTTACCGCGACGGTTCCGCCAAGCAGCATGTCACGCGATGGCAATACCATGTTCTCGTGCGCGAATATGGTATTGAGGTATGGCAGGTCGCGCTCTTGCGCTGCGCGTATGGTGAACGAATCGCTCATGCTAGCCTTCCCGTGGATTCCGGGTCAAGCCCGGAATGACGTGATGGGGCGCCGAAATGACGTGATAGGGGCCGGAATGCTGCCCATCATGCCACCGGCAGGTATATCTTATCGCGGCTTTGCGGTATGGCCTTCTTGCCAAGCTCCTTTAGGCCGCGTATGACCTCCGGCATAAGCGACACCGGTATACCAACGAACATGATGTCGTCTGACACGTCGCTTGAGGCACGGCAGCCGTAGCAGCCAAACGAGACGTTTATCTCGCCGGACGTATACGGTATGAGGGTCGTCTCAACACATTGCGCGTTATAGCCGGACGCGTGCAGGTCATGGCGGTGCCCAGTATAGTATGACGACGCCATCAATAGCCACATGACCTGTTCGGGGTTCGCGAACACGGCCACTACCTGCGGCGTGCACTTGGCGTCGTCCAACGGCGCCACGACGGTAGCGCGCACGGTGCGCGGCTCCAGGTGCGGACGCTCCCCCGTCATGCGCTTAGCGGCCTCCACGTTGTCAAGCTTGTGGAACAAGATATATAGCTCGCCAGACGCGAGCTTCGCCGGCATCTCAGTAAGGCCGAGTATGGACGTGCCGTCAGGACACGCATGGCGGTTCGCCGGCAACATTATAGAACGTCCTCGACGCGCGGCTATGAGCGACTGGCAATAACGCATACGCTCGTTTGGAACGGGAACGTCGGGCAGCGGCTCGTTCGCCGGTATAAGGCTTATGGCCACCGGGTGCCACCGCAGCCCAAGCACGTCTTTCATGGTTTGGGCCCAGCCGTTGTACAGCTCGCGCTCTTCTTGCGAAAGCGCGGGAGCCTTCTGCCCGCTTTGTACGCCGGTCGTGCCGCCATGCACGGCGTCACCTGCAGCGGCGCATTGCTCGGCGCCTTCTTCAGCGCCTTCGCGCGGCGTTATGGTTATGGCGCCCTCGGGGCACTGTCCCACGCACGTCTCGCAGCCCCAGCACGCCTCTGCGCGCGGCGCTTTTGGCATACCGTCTACCATGTCGAACACCTCTACCGGGCAGAACGCCTCACACAGCCCACAGCCGGTGCAGGCGTCCAGGTTTATATCTATGTCATATATCACGTTCATGAATCTACCTCTTTTATCGTATGCACGTTTATAAGCTTGTGGAGCTGCTTCTTGATCTGCTCTATAGTGGCGTCGTCGGTTGTCGCTATAAGCATTATACGTGATACCGTCTTGTCCTCCGTTGGACCAACGGCAAGCGATTCTATATTATAGCCGCGACGCGCCAAAAGCCCGGTCACGCGCGTAAGTACGCCAGGACGGTTGTCAACCAGAATGGAGAGTGTGTGCTTATCCATGTTCTATCATCTCTTCCAAAGAACCGTTTGGCTTGCGCATTGGCAACACGAGCTCGCTTGCGCCTATGGGCACTTCTAAAAGCGCCGGTCCGGCGGCGCTAAGCAACCAGCTGACGTCATCGCTTAACCAGGACTGTTTATACGTGCGCTTCGCTTGCCATCTGTACGCCTCGGCCAGTTTAACGAAGTCCGGGTTGTCGTCAAGGCTCGTAGCCGCAAAGCGGTCGTTACCAAACAGGTGCTGCCATTGGCGCACCATGCCAAGCGCGCCGTTATTAAGAAGCAAGACCTTAACGGGCAGCTTGTTTATGGCTATGGTCGCCATTTCCTGCGACGTCATTTGCAGCGAGCCGTCCCCGCTTATGCAAAGCACCAGGCGTGTTGGATAAGCCACCTGCGCGCCCATGGCCGCCGGAAGGCCAAAGCCCATGGTGCCAAGCCCGCCTGACGTTATGAAGCGCCTTGGGCCGTCAACACGCAGATACTGATTCGCCCACATCTGATGCTGGCCAACGTCTGTTGTTATGATAGCGTCATATTGTGATAGCTGCTTGTTCAACTCGTCGAACACCTGTTTGGGAGTTATGGATTCCGGGTCGTCATCAAACGCGTCAGCGGCTGTTTGCGTGGATCCCGGGTCAAGCGCGGGATGACGTAACGGGACGCCGGGATGACGTGCTACCGTAACGTCATTGCGGGCCGTGTCCGCAGACGGCTGCGAAGCAGACGTCGTTAAGCGGACACGTGACCCGCAATCTATGGATCCCGGGTCAAGCCCGGGATGACGTAATGGGGCGTCGGAATGACGTAATGGGACGCCGGGATGACGTAACGGGGTTTCGCTGGCGTCCTTGCCAAGCCGTTCCAAAAGCTCGCAAAGCACCGTCTTCGCGTCGCCCACGATGGGCACGTCAGCGCGTATGTTCTTGCCTATCTCGGCAGGGTCTATGTCTATGTGTATTATCTTCGCACCCGGCGCGAACTTATCCGGCTCGCCTGTAACGCGGTCGGTGAAGCGCGTTCCCACCGCCACGATAAGGTCGGCCGAGTTAAGCGCGTGGTTCGCCGCCGGCAAACCGTGCATACCAACGGCCCCAAGGGTATCGCTAAGCGCCCCTTTGGCCATTAACGTGCACACAACCGGTATGGAAGCCGCCTTGCTAAGGCGTGCAAGCTCGTCTGCGGCACCGCTGGCAATGACGCCGCCACCGGCCAATATAACGGGCTTATCAGCATGTTCTATAAGGTCGGCCGCGCGCATTACCTGTCTGCCGTTGCCCTCATACGTTGGCTTGTACGAGGCTATGTCCGGCTGCTGCGTAAGCGGCGTGTAGCTTACCATGGCGTTAGCAACGTCGTTTGGCACGTCTATTAGCACGGGGCCGGGACGTCCCGTACTGGCTATGTAGAACGCCTCGTGCACCGCGGGCACAAGATTGCGCGCGTCTTTTATAAGGTAGCTGTGCTTGACTATCGGCAACGTTATGGTCGAGATGTCGGCTTCCTGGAACGCGTCCGTGCCTATGGACGTCGTAGCTACCTGCCCCGTTATGACCACTACCGGCACGGAGTCCATGTAGGCCGTGGCTATGCCGGTAACGGTATTCGTGGCCCCCGGCCCGCTTGTGGCAAACGCCACGCCAACGTTTCCGCTGGCGCGCGCGTATCCGTCGGCCGCGTGCACAGCCCCCTGCTCGTGGCGAACGAGTATATGCCTTATCTGCGAAGAGGCGTATAAAGCGTCGTATATCTGCATGACTTGTGCGCCGGGAATTCCGAAGGCGACACTGACGCCTTCGTTCTCTAACGCAGCGACAAGCGCGCGCGCACCGGTCATTGTCCTTTTATGTGCCATATATACTATCTTACACAATACTTACGTTGGATATCTGATAAAATTAAAGCGTGTGTGTAGAAGCGCATTCATGACATAAACGAACTATGCGAACGGACGGGAATGGCAGATAACAGCAAGAAAATATCAAAGCTGAAAAAAGCACCCCAAGGGTACATCCCGCTCAAATATTACAACCTTTTCTGGATATTCATCCTCTGCTCCGTAATAGGGCTGCTCATAGAAACGCTATACCAGTATTTCGTGTTCGGTGACCTGGAAAGCCGCGCGAGCCTCGTGTTCGGGCCTTTCTCGACCATATACGGCGTTGGCGGCGTGTTGCTAACGGTGTTCTTGAACCGCATATGGGACAAGAACATATTCGTCATATTCATAGTGTCAATGGTCGTTGGCATGGCGCTGGAGTTCTTCACCAGCTGGGCCATGGAGGCCTTATTTGGGATAACCGCGTGGTACTACGGAGGCATGTGGGGCAACATAGGCGGTCGCACGAGCATAGGCTTTGGCATAATGTGGGGCATGTTGGGCGTGCTGTGGATACGTTTCTTGCTGCCTTGGGTACTGCGGATAATAAACCTCATACCGTTCAGGTGGCATATAGTGTTCACCGTGGCCATGTCCATATTCATGGCACTTGACATAGCCGTCACCCTTGTGGCCACGAACCGCTGGTACGAACGCGAACGCGGCATACCGGCCACGAACGTCATACAGCAACAATGCGACAGGATGTTCCCTGACACGTTCATGGAAGACAGGTTCCAGAACGCCACTATGTACCCGTCTTCGGCCGCGCGCTAGGTTCGGCTACCGCTAAGTCCGGCTACCGCTAAGTCCGGCTACTGCCAAGTCCGGCCGCGCACCAGGTCCGGCCGCGCACCGGGCTCAGTCGCGCACCGGGTTTAACCGCGCGCTAGGCGCTATACAGGTCATATTCATGGCGTTTGCGCACGACTATGGCCAGTATCGTTATAAACGCGGCGAGCAACAGGACAGACGCCCCTATTACCATGAACAGCAACTGCCATGGCGTTTGCGGCGACGCTGCGGCAAGCGGCACTTCTCCTTCGTCTATGTCAAAGACGATGCCGTCGCCTTCAAGCAGCTGCGAACCTGACACGTTTGGTACTT
>JAISJA010000097.1 GCA_031261765.1 Coriobacteriales bacterium
TCAAGCGTCTTTTGTGCGTTGTGCCGTGTCAGGTCCGCGTAACGCGCGGTAAGCGTTACCGTGTATCCCGCAAGCCCCTCGCGCCTTAGCCGCCTTGCCACCTTGGCGGCTATCATGGCTATAGCCTGCTCTATCTCGCTGCGCTCTATAAGGTTCGTAGAGAACGTCACTTCGTTGCTTACCGACTTCACCGCTTCACTTTCCCGCTCCACCGGCGACTTATCCTGCCCGCACGCGCGAAGGCGCATTAGCTCGGCGTTCTTGCCGTATATGGGGCGCAGGATGTTAAGGTCTGCGTGGGCCATCTCGCCAAGCGTCATTATACCCGCGTCATGCAAGTGCTTCTCTGCCTGCCTTCCAACACCGGAAAGCGCGCGTACCGGCATAGGCGCCAGGAAGGCCGCTTCGCTTCCGGGATACACCACGGTCAGGCCGTTTGGCTTGTCTTGTTCTGACGCCACCTTCGAGACGGACTTGCTTATCCCCAGGCCAATGGAACACGTGACCCCCAACTTGCTTACGTTTTCCTGTATGCGCTGGGCTATCATGATAGGGTGCTCGTGTCCAAACCGCCCCGGGGACACGTCCATGAACGCTTCGTCTATAGAGACCTGTTGTAAGTATGGCGACTCGCGTAGCATTATGTCCATGACCTGTTTGGATATCTCCCTGTAGCGGGCATAGTGGCCATGCGTCCATATGGCGTTTGGGCACATGCGCTTTGCCTGTGCGCTTGGCATGGCGGAATGCACGCCATACTTGCGTGCCTCATAAGAACATGTTGATACGACCCCTCGCGAGCCGGCGTCTCCTCCTACTATAACCGCTTTGCCACGCCAGTCCGGATGGTCCAGCTGTTCGACCGACGCGAAGAACGCGTCCAGGTCAAGCAGCATTATCGCCGGAAAATCGCCCCAGGCCTGCATCTCAACTTAATGTGTCCGCCCCCGTATAGAAGTCATACGTCGCTAACGTGCATGTTATGTATACCGCGTTATCTGGTATGGACGTGGTGGTGTATACCTGGTTCAGTGGGCACGCGGCCACCTTCCAGAAATACGTCGTGTTGCCTATGGCAACGGTTCCCTGGTCAACGCTGTTGCCGCGCGAGTCCGTACCGCTGCCAACGACCTCCACTTTATCGTTTGTGAGCCCCTGCAGGCTCTCAAGGTGTTGCATCTCGTCGCTTATGCTCGTGGCGTTAAGGTTCGCGTATTTCACTTTCAGAAGCGTGCCCTTATCGCCGTCTGCCCTGTCCACGACGAACGCGCCATTGAAGTCTTGCTCAAGCTGATCAACGGAAAACGCGTTATAGGAGCCTTCGTAGAAGCCGTTCATGAAATCATCACTAACCGCTACGGGCATCGCCACTATCTCGGTGCCGGTGGCGGTAGCGTCAGGCACGTCAGTCACGTATCTGTTGTTCGTGAAAACCGACATGCCATCGCTTGTCAGCGACGCTGCCAGCGTGTTGAAGTCCTGTGTTATGTTGTCGGTCAGCACCGGCATGTTCTTGTCCTGTGCGCTGCGCGTTTGCTGCGCGGTGAGCGTTATGGCGGTGGCGGCGGTGTTGCGCGCGAACCCTATTATCTGCCATATCAAAAGCAGCAGGCATATGATAACGGCCACGGCTATTATGGCCGTTATCTGGGTCTGGTATTTCTTCGTCTTAGGTTTTGCGCTACCGGCGCCGCGTATGTTGTAGTCCGTGCTAGAGCTGTCTATGGTCTTCACGGCGGGGCCTGACGCGGAACTGACGGTCTTGTCGTCCAGGGGTTTTATCCCTATGCCGTGTACCACGCTTTTAAGCTTTGGTTTGGATTTCCCGTCCCTCGTTTTTTTGGCCGTCTTCGTTTTGCGTTCGCTGCCTTTTGCCCTCTTGGTTTTTGGCGATAAGGTATTAGCGGAAGGCCCATCGCCCTTGTTGACTTTCTCAGGTTTCCCAGTTGGTTTCGCTACGCGTTTATCTTCTATGCGCTTTGTATCTGGTTTGGTTTCCGGCTTCTTCGCCCCTATATCATTGGCGACGGGTTTTGCGGCTGCTGGCTTTGCGGCTGCTTGTGGTTTGGTGGCGATAGGCTTGGCAGCGGGTTTAGCGATGGGATTGGCGGCTGTTTGTGCCTTTGCGGATCCTTGTGCCGTGTTGGTTGCGCTAGCCGTTCCAGCCGCGCCAGTCGCGCCGGTTTGCGCTCGCGCGCTGTCACGCGCAACATGCCTGCCCATGTGCAGATGCCCGTTAGCGCTTATCGTCCGTTTTGGTTTTTTAGCCATTTATATGATTATACTTTATAAATCTGGGTGTTTTGCCGCCGTGTTCATGACAGCGCCTCCAGGTCGAACGGCGTCTCCTGGTATACGTAGTGGTTCAGCCAGTTGGCACCGCCGTCATTCCGGCGTAGGCCGGAATCTAAGCTTTTCGCCCTTATTGTCATGACAGCGCTTCCAGGTCGAACGGCGTCTCCTGGTATACGTAGTGGTTCAGCCAGTTGGCGAAAAGCTGATGCGCGTATGTGCGCCAGCGTACGACGGGTAGTTTTCCCGGATCGTCATCCGGATAATAGTTAACCGGAATGGCGGTGCCAAGGCCGGCCTTCACGTCACGTCTATACTCTGAGTCTAACGTTAACGCCTCGTATTCAAGATGCCCGGTGATAAAAGCCTGTCTGTGCTCCGGCTGGGAGAACACGACGGCGCCTGCCTCTTTTGAACCGGCAAGCAGGTGCAGGCCGGTGCCTTCAAGGTCTTCTGGCGCGACG
>JAISJA010000081.1 GCA_031261765.1 Coriobacteriales bacterium
AAACCGGCGAAACAAATGACGACGCTTGAGAGGATCATAGCCGAGAGCGAAGCCGCCCTTAAGGCTGCCAGCGCCGAGGCTATATCCAAGCAGGGACATTCCGCGAAGAAGGCCCCAAAGCAAGGTTCCGCCAAGAAACCTGCTAAGGCACCCGCTGCAAAGAAGCCCGCTGCAAAGAAGGCTGTCGCAAAGAAAGCGACCGCTGCTAAGGCAACGGCTAAGAAGGCCGCTGATAAGAAGCCGGTTGCGAAAAAGCCTGTCTCGAAGAAGGCTACCGGTTTGAAGCCCGCTAAGACCGCCAAGGCGGCCAAGCCTGCTAAATCGGCCAAAGCCGTAAAGCCTGTCGCCGCTAACAAGGCGCCTAAGACTGCCAGGACGGCAACGGCTAAAGCGCAGAAAGCCGTCAAGCCTACAAAGGCCACGAAGCCCGCAAAGCCCGCGAAGACGGTAAAAGCTGCAGGCAAGGGCACTAAAGCCGCTAAGCCCATTAAGCCCGCTAAACCTACGTCTGCGAAGGCTACGTCAAAGCCGCGAGCTACAGCCGTGGCAAAGGGCGCCTCTAAGGTCGCCAGTAAAGCAAACGCTAATTCCAAGTCTTCCATGCTGTTCGATACAAGCGATGACCGTGCAGAGGTAGTGGAGCACGCACTTAAAAGCAAAGCGGTGCTGCGCACCCTTGTAGATAACTTATCGACGGACAAACGCCGTGTAAGGCAGTTCTCAGCTTCTGCGGTTAACGCCGTGTCTGAGATCAACCCGGAGCTTCTAAGCGCACACGTATATGACATAGCTGACGCCTTGCATCGTCCAGAGGCGCAAACGCGCTGGGAGTGCCTGGAGGCGCTTTCTAACATAGCGCGACTTGACCCGTCTGCGTGCGACAGCGCGCTTACCGGTGCTGAAGTCGCCTTGTACGACGAGGAATCCGGTTCGTTAAGGCTTGCGGCATTGCGCTTCTTATGTGTGTATGGAGCGACCCAGGTTAAACGTGCCGAGAAAGTCTGGCCGCTTATAGACGAGGCCATACAGCTGTACCATGGCGACGCCGAGTTCTCAGACATGCTTATAGCCATTACGGCATTCGCTGGTGGACATATAGGCAAGAAGGTTAAACAGGCGCTTGCGGAACGTATGTCGTTTGACGCGGAACATAGTAAGAAACAACTTAAATATGCGGCTATGCAGATCATAGAGATCTGTGGGGGCAAGTAAAGTAATACTACATAGCCCGGGCAACACACGCCGCGTATCTCCGGGTCGAAAGGACGTTTACTCATGAAACACACCATCACGCTTATCCCCGGAGACGGAATAGGGCCCGAGATCGCGACGGCTATGCAGCGCGTCGTAGAGGCTACGGGCGTAGAGATAGAATGGGAAGAGGCACCCGCCGGCGCCGCGTGCATAGAGACCGACGGCACGCCGCTTCCGCAGGCGACTATAGATTCCATAAAGCGCAACAAAGTTGCAATAAAGGGGCCTGTAACGACTCCGGTTGGCACTGGCTTCAGGAGCGTTAACGTGCAGCTGCGCAAAACGCTGGACCTGTATACGAACCTACGCCCGGCAATCTCGTTTGCCGGTACCGGTGCGCGTTATGACGACGTGGATATAGTCATAGTGCGCGAGAACACCGAGGACCTTTATGCGGGAGTCGAGTTTGAAGAGGGGAGCGCCGCGGCAGCCGGCCTTATAGAATACTGCAAAGGCCATGACGCGGGCATTATACGCCCTGACTCCGGAATATCCATAAAGCCTATATCTATTACGGGCACGAAACGCATAGTCAAATGGGCGTTTGAATACGCGCTTGCTAATAATCGCAAGAAGGTGTGTGCCGTGCACAAGGCGAACATACAGAAGTTCTCAGATGGCTTGTTCTTACACGTTGCCCGCGATGTCGCTAAGGAATACGAAGGCCGCGTTGAGTTTGAGGACCGTATAGTCGACGCCACTTGCATGGGCCTTGTAATGCACCCAGAACAGTTTGACGTAATGGTGCTACCTAACCTTTACGGCGATATAGTGTCCGACCTTTGCGCCGGTATGACAGGCGGCCTTGGCATAGCGCCGGGTGCTAATATAGGCGAAAATGAAGCGGTTTTTGAACCGGTACATGGCTCCGCGCCAAAGCACGCCGGCAAGAACGAGGCCAACCCAACGGCCGAGATGCTCTCAGCCGTGCTGATGTTACGTCATATAGGCGAGACGGAAGCCGCCGACCGCATGTTCAACGCTATAAAGCTGGTGTTAGAGCGTGGGGAGAGCGTGACCTACGACATAAAGCGCACGCTTACAGGCTCTACAGACGGTTGCGTGACCACGTCGCAATACGCCGACGCCGTCATCGCCGCACTGTAAATATCGTTATTGTTTGTTCTTTAAACTAAGCGAATAAAGGGCATTCGCGCCCCTTATTCGCTGCGCAGCGCTTCTACAGGATCCTTGCGTGCGGCGGCGCCAGCAGGTATCAGTCCGGCAATGAACGTCAGCAACATACTTATCGCTATTAATATTATCGCGGCTATAGCCGGAAGCGATATGATATTTGGCACGTTGAAGCCTGCGTAGACCGCGGCGTTCACCGGTATGGACGCTATAAGCACTATCAGTATGGCTATAAGTCCGGCGGCTAGGCCTATTATGAGCGTTTCCGCGTTGAACACGCGCCGTATGTCTTTCTTACTCGCGCCAATGGAGCGCAATATGCCTATCTCCTTCTTACGTTCCAACACAGATATATACGTTATTATCCCTATCATTATGGACGATACGACCAGTGATATCGAGACGAACGCGACAAGCACCATGGTTATCATGTTTATTATCGTCGTGACAGACGACATTAGAGTACCCACTATGTCCGTGTAGGTTATGACTTTGTCGTTTTGGTCAGACGACTTCATGTTGTCGTTATAGTCGTCCAGTACTTTTATTATCTGGTCCTTGCTGGCGAAGTCCTTTGGGTACAGCTTTATGCTATAAGGTTTTGCTAAATCGGCGTATCCCAGGGTTTTCATGTTGTTGTCATATGACGCCGTCGTCTTTGACATCATGGACGTGATGAGGCTCGTAAGCTGGTTGGGGTCCATGTTGAACTTGAAGGCGTTCTTGAACGCGGCGGCGTTTATGTTCATGGCGCTTGACATATTCTTTACAAGGCTGTTCATGGCGGTTTGGACGGCTGCGCTAACCTGCGTTTGCATGGCGCTTGTAAGCTGCGTCATATATGTTTGCAGATACGTTTGCATGGCGGTCGTGTCAAAGGCGTCGGGCACGTCCTGCGATATTATGGCCTTTGCGGCGTCTGTTGCCAGGTAGTCCGCCATAGACGAGCCGGGGTTCTGCATAGCATATGCCATGTATCCTTGCGCAAGATCGGTCATGAGTTTCGCGAACCCTGTCTGGTCCAACGTTGGTGATAACTTACTGGGGTCGACCTGTGGCAGTTTGGACGTGTCTATCTTCATGTTAGACATGTCCATCTTTAATTTTGAAGGGTCTATCGAGAAAGCCTGCGTAAGCGCGCCTTCATCCACGGTCACAAGCGAGCTCATGTTGAAATCGCTGGAGTTGTTCTTGCTGTTGTTCTCGTCTGTGAACGTCTTACCGGTTATTACGTCAACGCTTGGGTTAGCCATCTGGTCTTTAACTATCTGGCTGTTAGCGGCCTGCTGTATGAGGTAGTCGGTGAGGTCTTGGGTATAGTATATGCCCATTCCAAGCGACGCTACCGACGCGTCCGGGTCAGGCTTCACGATACCCACTATGTGCATATCAACGCCGTTGTTAACAAGGTTGGTCATGTAGTCGGTGTTGTTGCTCTCGTTGGTCCACACGTTATACGTGCTATCGTATTGGTATTCATCTGCGGCGTTCACCAGTTTGAACGTCTTTGCCAACACCTGGTCGTATGTCACGTCTGTTGTACCGCTTGGCACCGTGACGTCCTCGTTGTTAGCGAACTGCTTTATCATGTTGTCTAACTCGGTAGGGTCTTTGAAGCCCATTTCGTACAACAGGAAGTCGCTTATCTGACCGCTCTTTGGAAGCGAGATGACGCATTCGTTATACGCGCTTGGCCATCTGCCTGCCACTACGTCATAGTTTGGTTGGTATAAGTCGGGGTCGTCCGCAAGCTGGTCAAACACGTTCGTGTTCATGCTTGCGGACATAAGGCTGTTCGTGCTTGACCCTGAGCCTATGCCAAGTGACGAGAACGACGTGTCCGGGTTTATCTGCCGCACGCCGTTAGAGGTGTCCGCGCTGAATATCTGCGGGGTCACGTCATAGTTGTATTGTATGCTCTGCACGCTGGAGTTTATGTCCTCCGGATTACCGTCCAGGTAGCTTTTAAGCGAGGCCAGGTCGTTGGATCCTATATGCGAGAACATATTGCTGAGTATCTTCGTCTCTTTAAGCGTGCCGTCTCCGTTGTCGCTTGTGTCGCTTGATTGCGATGAGCTATCGTCTGCGTCGTCCGAGCTTTGCGCGTCAGAGCTGTTATCCGACGAATCATCGCTGGAGTTGGAATTGGCCGAGCTCGTCAGCCCGGCCGTCGACGCTAGCATGCTAGTAAGGTCTATGCCGCTGGATTGTATGGACAACGGATATTCAGACAGCGTGTTAGTCTCGACACTATATATATAGTTGTTCACGCCGTTGGCAAGTGCCAGTATGGCCGCAATGCCTATGATACCTATGGAACCGGCGAAAGCCGTCATGAATGTGCGGCCCTTCTTTGTCATCATATTGCTGAAGCTTAGCGCTATGGCCGTTATGAACGACATAGCGGCCTGGCGTATGGATTTTGCCTTCAGTTTTGAGAACCAGTCGTCTGCCGTGCCAGGCACAAACGGGTTGCTGTCGTGTTCTATGACGCCGTCATGCAGGTCCACTATGCGCGTAGCGTATTCGTTCGCTAAATCCGGGTTGTGCGTGACCATTATGACAAGACGGTCTTTCGCTATCTCGCTTATCAATGCCATTATCTCAAGGCTGGTCTTTGAGTCCAGCGCCCCCGTTGGCTCATCTGCCAGCAAGATCTCTGGATCGTTGATAAGCGCGCGGGCTATGGCCACCCGCTGCATTTGCCCGCCGCTTAACTGGCTTGGCTTCTTGTGCGCGTGTTCGCTTAAGCCAACCTGGTCAAGCGCCTTTAGCGCACGTTCGTGGCGCTCCGCGCGTGACACGCCCGAAAGCGTAAGCGCAAGCTCTACGTTAGCCAGTATGGTTTGGTGCGGTATGAGGTTGTATGATTGGAACACGAAGCCTATGCGGTTGTTACGATACGTGTCCCAGTCGTGGTCACTGTACTCTTTTGTGGAAACTCCGTCTATTATAAGGTCGCCGGAGTCGTATTGATCAAGCCCGCCGACTATGTTCAGCATAGTGGTTTTGCCCGACCCAGACGGCCCCAATACGGCCACGAACTCGTTGTCACGAAACGCCACGGAGACGTCATCCAGTGCTACTTGCGTGAAATCCGCCGTTTTATATGACTTGCGGATGTCTTTTAATTGAAGCATGCTCCCACTTCCGAGTAAAGTATATTATATACATGATAGTATAAAATGGTTTTGACCATGTGGCTGAGTTTCTAAAAATCACGTTTATCTAAAATGAGCGTGACCATGGCGCGAAGCGTTGTCTGTGTTCAAGAAGGAGCATGATGCTGGATATAAATTGGAGAGAAGAATGGATGGAACGCGATAGCAGGCGCAAGGCACCAGACGATTCGGCATATTGGGACGGCCGAGCAGACGAGTTCTCCAACAGGCTTCATAGCAACCATACTGCGGGTTACGCAGACGAGTTCCTGCGTTTGTTGGACATAGGACCCGGCGCCAGCGTTCTGGACGTAGGCTGCGGTGGCGGTAATCTGGCGTTGCCACTAGCACGCGATTGTCATAGTGTGCTAGCCGTTGATTTCTCGCGCGGCATGTTGGACGTCCTAGAGGCCCACGCGCGAGCGGACGCCGAGCGCGGTCTGCCTACGCTTGCCAATATAACAACGAAACAGCTTGCATGGGAAGACGATTGGGACGCCGCAGGAATAGGGGATAAGTGCGTGGACGTCGCCATAGCGTCGCGTTCAACTATGATGCACGACCTGGGCGGTGCCATAGACAAGCTTAACAACGTCGCGCGTGATAAGGTCGCGGTAACGATGACGACCGAATACGGCCCGCGTAGTATAAAGAAACTTGGGGAAGTCGTAGACGGCCAGCCATACGTGCCAGACTATGTATTCTGTATGAACATATTGTTCCAGATGGGAATATCCCCCAGCTTGAACTATATAGACTCGTACAAGCTTAACGACGATGGCACGAAACGCCTCATACGCTGGGCGTTCATAATGTGGACGCTATAATTGCAAGCCTACGTCATCCTGCGAGCGCCAAAGGCGCTGCGCAGGATCTCAGCAGCTAGCTCGCCCTATGGGATTCTGCGCAGCCGCTTCGCGGCTCGCAGAATGACGGCTAGCCCATCGGCTCGCAGAATGACGGCTAGTCTGTCATCTCTACTTCTATAATGTCGCCTGCAGAAGGCGGAACCGCGTCGGGTCCGTTTGGCATCATGTAGATGGCATTCGATGGGTTCACGGCCACCGTTCCCGGCTTAGCGCTTACGGGCGTCGCTACTAAAGTGCCGTCATTGTCCTGCGCTACCTTAACGAACTTTATGCCGTACATGGGTAGTGCGGCTGGTTTGGCGGCCGCCGCGTCTGAGGCGTTTCTCGCGCCGCCATCGAAGCCTTCCGGCGGGCGCATCTCGCCAGCGACCTTATCTCCGGGCTTTAACGCGGCCGGGCCATGCTTGGATACCGGGAACTCGCTTTCAAGGCGCACCTTCACGCGCTTTATACCGGTAGGCTGCTTAAGGTATTTCATCATGACGGGCTTTAGGTAGAAATCCGTCGTGAACGACGCACCCATAGGCGGGCCTGATATTCCAACTATGGGCGTACCGTTCACAAGCGCGTATGAGCTGTGGTGCCCTGGCCCGTGGTTCGTCTGATGACAGAACACCTCTCCCATGTCTTCCAGTTTCTCGCAAGACCAGTCATCTGAGCCTTTGGAAGAGCCGGCGTTAAGCACCACTATGTCCGCTTTGTCACAGGCGTCCAGTATCGTGGACTCAATGAGCTCCGGTTTGTCTGGCACTATGTCGTACATGACAGGTTCGCCGCCCCAGGCTAGTATCTTACCCTCTATAAGTATGCTGTTCGTCTCTATGTTCTTCCCGCGTGGCAGCGGTTGGGTACCTGCCGGCACAAGTTCGTTTCCTGTGGGGATAAACGCGACCTTGGGCTTGGCCAGCACGTCTACCTGCGATATGTTGCCGCGCGCTATGCGTGCCAACAAGTCAGGGCCAAGCACGCTGTACGCGGCGCCCAAAAGATCGCCCTTCGCGAGTTCGCTTGCCACCGGGCGCGTGCCGGCGCATTGCTTGGACGGAGCCGCGTCTATAGTGACATGTTGCTCGTCTGGTGATACGCTAACATGCTCTATTACTATACATGTATCAAACCCTTCCGGCATGGCGACCCCTGTGTTCGCGAATTGCCAGTCTGTGCCGCGTACCCACGTGCTAGTGTCTGGAAGTTCGCCGTCTGCCAGGTCTTTGAAGTCCGACCAGTGGACGGCTATGGAGTCCATGGCCGCGTGCGGTACAGCCGGGAACTCGACCTCTGACACAATGTCGTGCGCCAGCACGCGACCGTATGCCTGGGTTATGGATATCGTCTCTGTGGCCGGGTCGAATTCAGAGTGCGCAAGCATGGCCTCCACGGCATCCTCGCGCGTAAGCTGTATATGTTTTGAGTGGTCCCGCATTCATGTCCCTTTCTCATTGCCTGTTGGCGTTCCTTATATTGCAGCGTGAAAGACTTTAATCTGAGGCTTCCTAAACTAAATATATCTTATCGGCAGGTATATGTACTTTGACTTCCTGCCCGTTAACGGGTAACTTGTCGGGCGGCACCATGAGCATATCAACTTTCCATTCAATGCGCTCATCGCCCGGTGTGTCTAACATGACCACACGCTCGAAGCGGGAGTCGCTTACGCGGTGCACGTGGAACGTGAAGTCGTTTCCGCAATGGCATGGCGTTGCGGCGCCTTGCGTTATGTTATGCGGCCCGTCCTGTGGTTTATCGGCCGTTGGTTCTGTAAACGACAGATACGACGCGCGCACTCCCATATATGACACGTCGTTTGGCACTTCGCGACCGCAGTCGAGCTCTATGCCCCACGCAAGCGCTTTAACCGTGTGGGTGCCAACCTTGCGCACCGGGCTTATGTTCTTCACACCGGATATACGCAACGTGGCAAGCGTCCTTGGCGCGGAAACTATAAGCGGCGTCTTATCCGTCTGCTGTATATGGCCGTTGTCCACTACGGCTATGCGGTCGCAGAAACGGAACGCCTCGTCAATGTCATGTGACACGTATAATATGGTGCCGTCAAACGTGTCAAACAGGTCCAACATGTCTTGTTCCAGCGCGCCTTTAAGGTGTGAATCCAATGCCGAGAAAGGCTCATCCAGCATTAGTATTTCCGGGTTTGCCACCAGCATGCGCGCTATGGCTATGCGCTGTTGTTGCCCGCCGGATAGGTGCGACGGGTAGCGCCTGCCGTAACCTTCAAGGTGGAAGCGTTGCAGTTGCTCTTTGACTATCGCGTGTTTCTCAGCATTGGAAGTAGAGCGGGGGAGAGCCGCCGCGATGTTGTCGGCTACCGTGAGGTTAGGGAACAGCATATAGTTCTGGAACAGCAACGCCGTCTTGCGCTCACGCGCCTTAAGGTTTATGTGTTCGCCTGAGCTGAAGAACGTCTTGCCGTTCACTACTATGCGGCCTTCGTCCGGCGTCTCGAGTCCGGCTATGCAGCGTAGCGTTAAGCTCTTACCGCAACCGGAAGCTCCCAGAAAACCCAGCGTTTCCTCCCCGGCGTCGAAGGCCACTTCTAGCGTGAACTCAGGGAACTTCTTCTTTATGTCTACGCTTATGCTCACTGCCAGATTACCCTTCCTTGCCGTAGATCCCGGGTCAAGCCCGGGATGACGTTTTGGAACTCAGGGAACTTCTTCTTTATGTCTACGCTTATGCTCACTGCTTGTCTCCAACCGTGCCATCAAACGTAAGCGCTACCAGGGGCGACTTGCCAATTGCGTCCGTGTATCCGCTGTCGTCTGTAACGTCGCCCGCTTCTTTCGCCTTCGCCGTGAAGCCGTGCTTGCCGTCCGCAGAGCTGTACCGCCTGTATTTCTGCGAGCGTCCCGCGTACCAGTTTATAAGCAATATGACGATAAACGATATCAATATGGTGACGACTACCCAGAATACCGCCGTGTTCGTATCGCCGCCTATCCATGCATAATATATGGCTATCGGCATGGTTTGCGTTACTCCGGCGTAGTTGCCGGCGAAGAACAGAGTAGCGCCGAACTCGCCCATGGCGCGTGCGAACGCGAGCACGGTACCGGCCGCTATAGACGGCCATGCAAGCGGCAGCATGAGCTTGAAGAATATATGCGGCTCGCTCCAGCCCAGTGTGCGGGCCGCATCAAACAGGCCTGTGTCCTGTGCCTCGAAAGCCCCGCGACACGTGCGGTACATAAGCGGGAAACCTACTACCGTGGCCGCTATGACCGCGGCCGGCCACGTGAACACGAGCGCTATGCCGTGTGCGACAAGCCAGCGGCCTATGGGTGAAGAGTTGCCGAATATGACAAGCAGCAGGAAGCCGCATACGGTAGGGGGCAGTACCATGGGTATGGTGAACAGCGAGTCCAGCACGCCCTTTAAGCGGCTGTTCATGCGCAACGAGAAACGCGCGGCAAGAAGCCCCAGTATGAATATTATTATCATCGCGACAAGAGACGTGCGCATGGACACCCAAAACGGCCTCATGTCCACGCTTGAGAAGAAACTGCCTATGGCCGCTATGCCTGTAGGGGCGGCAGTCACGTTAACGTTTGACGCGTCTGCTATGGTTCCGGCCTCGGCGAATTGCGCCACGCTTGCCGGGGCGGCGTTGCCGGACGCGTCGCGGATGATAGCATAATAGTATCCGGGTTCCACCTCTGTGCCGAAATTATATGTATAGCTGCCATGTGTATATGTTGTTTGGCTAGTATATACATATGGTAGTGTTAACGACTTAAGCGTAGTCGCCCCGCTTACGGCTTTTGCGTCAAGGGTCTGCAGCATCGTCTGGAAGGCTGCATGGTCTATAGATGACCATGCCTGGGGAACGTATACTATGACCGCGTCTGACGTGACTATGGCCTCAAACGCGTTATCCGCGTTACCGGCCATCTGGAAGCGATATCCATACGATTGGTCGTTGTATGTCTTTGCCGTGCCGCGGTTAGAACGTGTAAAGTCGCTTATCGCGAACGAAGCGTCATTCGCGTCGGCACTTTTCCCGTCCTGGGATATAGTGACGTTCGTGGCTTGTGACGTAGCGCTAGCGGCTTGCGACGTAGACTGCGCCGCATTGGCAGACGCGCCTGCGCTGGCGCTATTATCGGCGGCAAAAGCGGATACTGGCATTACGAACGTGCATAGTAGCATAGCGCCCATCATGAAGATGATGGACGCCAGCTTTGATTTCGTATGATGTGCTTGTCGTGGCATGGTCTTAGACGCGATGCGTGTGCTTGAGCACGTTGCGCGACATATAAGTTGTAAGTCGCATGTTAGCTGTTGAGCACCTCAAAGCCATATTGCGACCATATGTTCTGCGCGTCCGGGTCTGTCATGCAGAAGTTAAGGAAGTCCGCGGCCGCCTTCGCGTTTTGCGATCCGGTGCATACGGCGCCTGGGTAGGTGATTGTCTTATGCGCGCTTGCGGGCACGGTGAAAGCAACCTTTATTCCGCTATAACGGTATATGTCGCTTGAGTACACGAAGCCTATCTGGCAATCGCCGGACTGCACGTGCTGTGCCACGTTGCCAACCGAACTGTCGGTTACAACCTTGCTGGCGAAGCTTGAGGCGTATGTGCCGCCCTTGCCAGAAGCGTCGCTATAGAGGCCTATGGTATTAAGGGCCTGGTTCGCATAAGCGCCCGCCGGAACCGCAGAGGACTCACCAATGGCTATCTTGCTGTACTGTGCGTCCGTCACGTCGTTAAGCGACGTTATGTTGTAGTTCTCGTTTGTGCCCTCCGCTATGACAAGGTCGTTGCCAAACATGTCCTGGCGTGTGCTGTCGTCTATGGAACCGTTCTTGGAGGCGTTGTCCATAGAGCTGGTGGAAGCCGTTATGAGCGCGTCGGCGCTTGCGCCGCCCTGCAACTCTGTTACCAGATCGCCGGAGCCCTTGAACTGCGTGTCTGCGAACGTGACGTTGGGGTTCTTCTGCGTGTAAAGCGCTTGTACCTCTGGCAACGCTTTCTGTAGCGAATTGGCCGCGAATATCTGCAACGTTACCTGTTGTTGACCGCAACCTGCTAAAAGCAGCATGGCTCCTGCCATTAGCGCGACGACCAACGCCGCTATGGCTATCTTGCCCTTCGTTAATACTTTCGTCATAAGACCTTCCCTTCCTTGTTAGCGTCGCCCTGTTGTTCCGGTGTTCATGACGTGGTCACCGTGGTTCCACTATTATTCTTAATATAGAATAGTCTAACATAGATATATAGCTTGTCAAGTATGATTTTGCGTGCCATGGGGACGGTTCTTGTGGCACACCCGATTCGGGTGTGTCGCAAGAACCGTCCCCATGGCA
>JAISJA010000041.1 GCA_031261765.1 Coriobacteriales bacterium
GATGCGTGCCCACTCCGCTGTTCGACACGCAGGTGGCAGCCGCTTTCCTGGGGCATCACCATCAGGTTGGGTTAAGCGCGCTTATCTCAAAATTATGTAATATACAGTTGGATAAGGCAGACTCATTCACTGACTGGGAGCGCCGGCCGCTTACAGAGCGCCAGATAGCATACGCGCTAGACGACGTGCGCTATTTGCAGCAATGCTACGCAAGGCTAGTGGAGCTTTTAGAGGCGCGCGGAAGGCTGGAGTGGCTATACGAGGACCTGCGCGAGATGGGCTTGGCGCGCAACTACGATATAGACCCAACGACCAGGTGGCTTAACGTGAAGAAGGCCTCCAGTTTGCACGGCAACGCGCTTGCCATACTTAAGCGCCTGGCCACTTGGCGCGAGCTTGAGGCCCAACGCCATGATATACCGCGAAAGTGGGTCATGCCGGACGAGATGATAATCGCCGTTGCCAAGCAACGTCCAAAGAACACGGCAGAGCTATACGGCATACGCGGAAGCCACGAGCGGCTGGGCGAGCGCAGCAGCGAGGCAGTGCTTGAATGTGTCGAGAAAGGCATGCGTGACACGCCGCCCATATGGCCGCATGGCGAGACAAAGTACAAAGGCAGTGAGGATAATAGCATAATAATAAGCCTCATGCAGGCGGTTATACACTATTATGCTAGCATGAACGACATATCGTCGGCCCTGCTTGCCACGACAGACGAGCTGAAGAGGCTTGCGTGCGGCAAGCGCGACGGCGAACGGGTGTTAAGTGGGTGGCGCTATGACATAATAGGCAAGCCGCTGCTTGACATGCTTGAAGGGCGCACGTCCCTTAGTCTACAGGACGGCAAACTTAAGGTTACGAATACCGCACAATAGCCCATTTTGCCATTCGAACGCACGCGCGTGCGCTAACATATTCATATGAACTACCTATTCGTCATAATCGCTACTTTGGCCATAGGCCTTGGCGCACAGGCTCTCATAAAAGCGACTTATCGCAAATGGAACAAGGTGCCGGTGCCAACCGGACTGACCGGTGCCCAGGCGGCACGAAAGATGCTTGACGCCAACGGTCTTTATAACGTGCAGATAAAACAGATACCCGGTGAGCTTAGCGATAACTTCGACCCACAGACAAACGTCGTCTCCCTCTCACGTGACATATACGCCAGCCGCAGCGTCGCCGCGACCGCCGTGGCCTGCCATGAGTGTGGCCATGCCGTACAACACGCATGCGGATATACGCCCGGCAAGGTGCGTACGGCCATAGTGCCGGTAGTCAACTTCGCGTCGAACCTATGGATATTCGTGCTCATGATAGGCATATTCATGCAGATGTTGGGGCTTATATACGTGGCTATAATATTGTATGTCGCCGTCATAGCGTTCCAGCTTGTTACGTTGCCGGTTGAGTTGAACGCGTCTTCAAGGGCGCTTTCATATATAGACTCTTACGTGCGCCTGCCACAAGAACAATACGGCGGCGCGCGCTCCGTGTTAACGGCCGCGGCCCTAACCTACGTTGCCGCCGCGTTGGCCTCTCTCTTAAACCTATTGTGGCTTTTGGGCATGGCCCGCAATAACTAGCCTTACGTCATTCCTGGCTTGACTGCTACGCCATTCCAACGCCCCTTACGTCATTCCGGGCTTGACCCGGAATCCATTATTTCGAATGAACATACGGAGCTAAAATATATGCTCATTCGCTGCGAGCCGGGCCCCAGTTCTAAATTAAAGCAAACCTCCTATAAACGTATACCAAGCAACGCTGTATAATTGTGGACATGCCAAATAGCGAAACACAAAGCCTCACGGTCTCCCAGGCGCTCAGCCTTGCGAAGGGCGCGCTGGACAAGATATCCGCGACGATAATAGGCGAGGTCTCAGAGGTCTCAGACAAACCCGGCTACAAAGCCGTTTACTTCACCATACGCGACGAGTCGTCCGCTCTACCGTGCCTCATATGGAAGAACAACTACAACAAATTAGGCCTGTCGATAAAAGCTGGCATGTTGGTGGAGATACGCGGGCGTTTCTCGCTATACGCGGCAAAGGGACGCATGAACTTCACCGCATACAGCATAAGCTTGGCAGGCGAGGGGGAGCTCCGCATGCGCGTGGCCCAGCTGGCCCGCAAGCTGGAGGCGGAAGGTCTCATGGACCCAGGAAGAAAGCGTGCGCTACCGTCAATGCCAATGCACATAGCGGTGGTTACTTCTCCACGAGGTAAAGCCGTACACGACGTTTTGCGAACGCTGCGCAGGCGTTTTCCGTTAGCGGAGGTGCTGATATGCGGTGTGCCCGTAGAGGGCGCAGGCGCACCGGATGCCATGATAGAAGGCTTGCATGCGGCCGAGGAATCGTCTGCAGAGCTTGTGCTTTTGGTACGCGGCGGAGGCTCATATGAGGACCTCATGCCGTTTAACGACGAACGCTTGGCGCGCGCCGTGTGCGCATGTACTATTCCGGTAGTAACGGGCATAGGCCATGAGCCTGACAACTCCATAGTAGACATGGTCGCTGACTTCCGCGCGTCCACGCCAACGGCCGCCGCCGAACACGTAGTCCCGCAGATAACGGAAATGATGTCGAACTTGTCCGACGACGCCCTAAGTCTTGCAAACAGCCGTGCCACGCGCGTGCGCGAACTTGACATGTGGATAGACCAGACCTCGAAGCGTCTGCATAGCGCCATACCAAGGGCCATCGAAAATGACATGGCACGCGTAACGGGCTTGCGAGAGCGCCTTTATGCCGCCGGATGCGGCCTTGCAGCGTATGACGTCGCGCGCATAAACGCGCTTGGAGAGCGCATGTGTCTTGCGGGCGCAAGCGCTACGCAACGGCATAGCAATAAGATAGCTTCATTGCATGAACACATGCTAGCACGTGCCAGGGCCTTGCTGGACCCGTATGCCGCGCATATGGGAAAGCTCGCCGCCGAGCTTGACGGTCTGTCTCCGCTTGCCGTGCTGGCACGCGGATACTCCGTAACGTACGACGCGTCCGGCGGCATAGTAAGCAGCGTTGATGCTGTAAACTTAAACGATGAGGTTCTGGTTAGCGTAAGCGACGGAGACATACGCTGCACCGTGCATGACAAGCATAAACACGTTGAGAACAGCGATGGCGTTTATACGTGGAAGGATACCAATGACTGAACAAGGCGACGGATACAAAGACACGAAGGACATGACGTTCCAAGAGAAAAGCGACGAGCTTGAGGGCATCGTGCGCGCGCTTGAAGGCGGCAATCTGCAGCTTGAGGAAAGCCTTAAGCAATACGAACGCGGCGTCAAGCTATTAAAGGAGCTGCAAGGGAGCCTTAACGAGGCGAAACAGAAGGTAACCGTGCTTCTGGGCGAGATAGAGCCGGAAAGCTCAGACGACATAGACACGACGTTAAGTTAGGTGCGTCATTCTGGCACACCGTTACGTCATTCCGGCGCCCCTTTGCGTTACGTCATTCCGGCGCCCCTTTGTGTTACGTCATTCCGGGCTTGACCCGGAATCCA
>JAISJA010000004.1 GCA_031261765.1 Coriobacteriales bacterium
CTGGTGACGTCGCCACGCTTACGATTCCTGCCGCCGCGGCTGCTCCTGCAGCTGCAACGCCTCAGACAGGCGACATGGCTTCCCTGTACGCTCTTATCGCGGCTTTGTTCGCGATTGTACTTGGCGGCGCCCTTCTAGTAGCTTCACGTCGTAAGCGTCACGCTGCGGCCGATGGACATACGGAAGGCAAGCACGTAAAGTAGTTAATGTTAATACGTGGCTTAAGGCTGGGGCCTTGTGCCCCGGCCACAGGCCGCGGTAAGACATAAGCTGCATAATACATAACGCTAATATATGAAAGCCGCGACGTTTTATGACGCCGCGGCTTTTGCTTTGAAGTTGACATTGTGCGCTAAATGACATATGATGTATGACAATTTATAAATTTAGTGATATGAGGCAGACATGGAAGCGGCACGTCTAAGCGTAAGGGTTGACAGCTCAACAAAGGAACAGGCTGAACAAGTCTTTGATAAACTTGGCCTAACGTTGAGTTCTGGCATAAACATATTTTTGAGTAAAGTCGCGGCTATCAAGGGCATTCCATTTCAGCTTACTATTGAACCGAATGCGCAGGCACACAGTATAGAAGATGAAGCCCGTTTGGCCGTACATAGCGAAATCGATATGATGACGCGCGAAAATAAGCCAATAGCGCTTTATGACGCAAAAGAAAAACGTCCTTATTTTCTGATTAAAGGGAAAAAGGTTTACGATATCGATGGAATCTAAACCTCATATTTTAGTTATTGCCGGGCCAAACGGCTCAGGTAAAAGCACTATAACAAAGGCCCTTGATGTCATCGGGCTTTATGTAAATGCAGATGAAATAAAGATGAAGAGAGATTGCAGCGATTTGGAAGCGGCAAGAGAAGCTGAGCGCATACGTGAGTTTTGCCTTGATAACCGTAAAGATTTTACGTTTGAGACGGTCCTATCTACGGATAGGAATATAAAATTACTTGAGAAGGCCATCGAAGCCGAATATTACGTTAAAGGCGTTTTCGTGTTGACCATTGACCCTGAGTTGAATGCGTTTCGCGTTATATCACGTGTTGCTAACGGCGGGCATGCTGTGCCCCATGAAAAAATCATAAGTCGATATAGCCGTTCAATTGGATTCTTGCCACAATTCATGTTCTTGTGTAACGAGTGTTATGTTATAGACGACACGTCCGAGCCAACTGTTATAGGTATAAAGACAGATGCTGGTACGGATATAATACCAAACGGATTTTGGACATATGACGATATAAAGAAAATAATATATGGTTAGTATGCATAGGAGATGAGCGCTAACCATTAAAACAAATGCGCAGCATACATAGAAAGTCTCGCCCCTGCCGGAGGATGAACCCAAATATTAAGGTGGGCGCCGCACCGTTCACTTCCAGCTTTCGCAACAAGGCGAATACCTGTCCATGAAGGTATATAGGCTCCCGGTTCATCGATGTCGGTCCATCTATGTGGCCGGTCAGAAACGAGACACCTATATTCTAGCAGAAATCGCCACCCCACAAAAAGTACCGCCATTGGCTATATACTATCTACATGAAGACTTTATTCTCTGAGATAAACGACGACACTATGAATTCCGTCGCGCCGCTTGCCGTGCGCATGCGCCCGCGCGTGCTAGACGAACTTGTCGGTCAAAGCGGCATAGTAGGCCCCGGCACGTGGCTGCGCTCTGCCATAGAGCAAGACGAGCTCTCATCCATAATATTATTTGGCCCGGCGGGCACGGGCAAGACCACGCTCGCACGCATAATAGCCAATAGCACGAAGGCGCATTTTACCGAGGTAAGCGCCATAACCGGTGGCGTGTCTGACCTCCGTCGCGAGATAAACGAGGCGAAGGAGCGCTTGTTCCAAAACGGTACGCGCACTATATTGTTCGTTGACGAGATACACAGGTTCTCACGCTCACAGCAAGACGCGCTGTTGCACGCGGTGGAGGACGCGACGGTTATACTCATTGGCGCCACTACTGAAAACCCGTTCTTCGAGGTGAACACCGCGTTGAATTCACGTTCGCGTATATTGGAGTTCCACGAGCTTGCAGACGACGACATTCGCACGATAATAAACCGTGCTCTGGCAGACGAACGCGGGCTTAAAGACGAATACACCATAGACGACGACGCGATGGTGGCCATAATAACCATGTCCGGCGGTGACGCGCGCTCATCGCTTACGACGCTTGAGATGGCGGCCGAGATGGCGCGGGTCGATGCGGATGGCGTGGGCAGCGCGGGTAGCACGAGCGATGCCGGAACGCAAGATAGCAGCATAGCTCAACAATATACTATTACACTAGCAGACGTTAAGGAAGCCGTGCCGCACCGCGCCTTACCATATGACAAGAAGGGCGACGAGCACTACGACATAATAAGCGCGTTCATAAAGTCCATGCGCGGCTCTGACCCTGACGCCGCCGTATATTGGCTTGCGCGCATGATAGAAGGCGGGGAGGACCCAAAGTTCATAGCGCGCCGCATATTCATATTCGCCAGCGAGGACGTTGGTAACGCCGACCCGCAAGCGCTTTTGGTGGCAAGTGCCGCGTTCAAAGCCGTGGAGTCCATAGGCTACCCGGAATGCCAGCTGAACCTTAGCCAGGCCGCCATATACATGGCGCTTGCCCCCAAGTCCAACAGCGCCACTAACGCCATATACGCCGCGCGTAACGACGTTAGAAACGGCCCGGCGCGCCACGTGCCAAACCACTTGCGCGATCGTCACCGTCCCGGTGCAGAGGACTATGGCAAGTATCATTATCCACATACCGATAAACGCGGCTACGTTGAGCAACAATACCTTCCTGACGGACTTAAGAAGGGTGCGTTCTATAAGCCGGGTGAGCGTGGCTGGGAGGCATATCGCACGGAGGGCGTTAGAAGCGACCGGGAAGACGAAGAATGACTACGAATTACACCGTGCGCGACATTGACGCCGTGGCGATACAAGACTTACAGCGAACATATAACATAAACCACCTTATGGCCGCTACGCTGGCGGCGCGCGGCATCCTTACCGGCGATAGCGCAAGCGTGTTCCTTAATCCATCGTTAGAGCGCGACTGGGGCGACCCGGCGGGGCTGCCTGGCCTTACAGACGTCGCGGACGCTTTAGAGGCCGCCATACGCGCGCACAAGCGCATACTCATTTTTGGCGACTACGACGTGGACGGCCTTACGGCTACGGCCACTTTAGCGCGTGCGTTGCGCGCGCTGGGTAACGTGCCTGACACCGTTATACCGCGCCGCGACGACGGTGGCTACGGCATAACGCCGCCAGTCCTGCAACGCATATACGCTTGCGACCCAAACGTGGTTATCACCGTTGATAACGGCGTCTCTGCCGCCGCGGAGGTTGCCAAGATGCAGCAGCGTGGCATAGAGGTGCTTATCACCGACCATCATGAACCCGGAAGCGAGGTGCCGGTTGGCGTGCCTGTGGCGGACCCGAAGCTGGACGCGGAATGTAATGATAGCATGCTAGCAGGTGTTGGCGTCGCGCTTAAGTTGGTGCAGGCGCTTGGTGCGCGGTTTGACCAGCCAGGACTATGGCGCGATTATACGGACCTTGCCACGCTTGGCACCGTTGCGGACTCTATGCTGCTTGCAGGCGAGAACCGCGCCCTTGTGGCAGATGGCATAGGGCACATAATAGAGTCAAAGCACGCCGGCATAGCCGCGCTTGTGGCGCTTGCGTGCAAAAACCGCACGGGCAACCTTACGTCCACTGACTTATCGTTCACGGTTATCCCGCGCCTTAACGCGGCCGGTCGCATGGACAACGCAGACATAGCGCTTGAACTGCTCATGACAGACGACCCCGTGCGCGCCCAGGACCTTGCCGAGCGTATAGAGGACATAAACAAGGAACGGCGCGGTACCGAGGCACAGCTATCAGAAGAGGTCATGCGTGGCGCCGAGCGGTACCCGGCAAGCGACAAGGCCCTTGTGCTTGCGGGAGAGGGCTGGCACGACGGCGTGCGCGGTATAGTAGCGTCGCGCGTGGTGGGCCAATACCATGTGCCCGCGCTGGTGTTCACGATAGACGGCGACGAGGCACGCGCCTCCGGTCGCTCGGTTGGTGACGTGAACTTATATGACATGGTCGATAAATGCGCGGATCTGTTCTCGCGCTACGGCGGGCATGCCGGTGCGGTAGGGATAACCATGCCAACGGCCAACCTGGACGAGCTACGGCGGCGCATGGT
>JAISJA010000007.1 GCA_031261765.1 Coriobacteriales bacterium
CCCTCAAGTTTAAGGATATTTTGATAACTACGCGCAAGTGACTGCTCCAAGCGCTCAAGCAGGTAAATCTCATCTATGTTCTTTTCCTGCGCCAACGCAGTCAATGCGTTCATCAGTTCAGATGCCATTTTCCTATCCTTCCGCTGTCATATGTTTGTGTCCATATAAGCGAAAAGCGGGTCATGAGCCCGCTCTTCACAGATAAGACTGATTGTAACTTCGTGTGCTGTCCGCGTAAGCGCGTTTCCCGTACGTATCGCGAACAAACTCACACAGCTATAGAATTATACCATATTCTCAAATTTCATACTGGTCAAGATCCTGTAAGGCTATCGGCGAGAGCACGTCTTTGCCGTCGCGCGCGTCGCGGACGACCTTTATTGCGCTGGTCAGCGCCGTAGCGCCGGCTATTGTGGTGGCGTAGCATATGCCGTATCGCACCGCTGCCGTGCGCAAACGGTAACCGTCCGAACGCGTTTCCTGTCCAAACGGCACGTTTATCATAAGCTGCACGCTGCCGTTGGCTATGTAGTCGGCTATGTTAGGCCGTACCTCAGAGGCCCTTCGTACGGTGTCCACCTGTATGCCAGCTTCGCTTAACGCGTTCGCGGTGCCGGACGTCGCGCAAAGTTTGAATCCGTGGTCTGAGAGCTCACGCGCTATGGGTATAACGTCTTTCTTCTCGCGGTCCGACACGCTTATGAATGCCGTGCCTTCCAGGGGAAGTGAATAATCTATGGATAAGGCCGCTTTCGCGTAGGCTATGGCTGGCGTGGCGCCAACGCCCATTACCTCGCCGGTCGACTTCATCTCAGGGCCCAATATTATGTCCGCGCCGGGAAAACGTCCGAACGGCATGACTGCCTCTTTAACGCTGTAATGGTCAAGTTCGCGGTCGTCTGGCGGAAGGTTAAGGCTGGCTATGCTCTCACCGGCCATCACGTGCGCCGCGCACTTGGCCATGGGCACGCCGGTGGCCTTCGAGACGAACGGCACCGTGCGGCTTGCCCGTGGGTTCACCTCTATGACGAACACCTTGCCGTTCTGTACGGCGTACTGCACGTTCATGAGACCGCGCACGCCTATGCTGAACGCTAGCTTGCGAGTATGCTCGCGTATGGTATTGACGACCTCTGGCGCAAGCTCATATGGCGGCACACAGCACGCGCTGTCACCGGAATGTATACCCGCTTCCTCAATGTGTTCCATTATCCCGCCGATATAAACGTCTGTCCCGTCGCAAAGCGCGTCTACGTCAAGTTCCGTGGCGTCTTCTAAGAACTTATCCAAATACACGGGATGGTCAGGGGTGACGCGCGCCGCCTGCGCGGTATAGCGCTCCAGGTACTCGGCGTTGTAGGCTATTACCATGCCGCGGCCGCCAAGCACGTAGCTTGGACGCACCAACATGGGATAGCCAAGCTCGTCCGCGACCTTTAGGGCGTCGTCAAGCGACTCGGCCGTTCCGGCGGCCGGATACGCTATGCCCAGGTCGTCTAGCAGGGCCGCGAAACGCTCGCGGTCCTCTGCCAGGTCTATGGCCTCAGGTTGCGTCCCCATTATGTTTACGCCGGCGTCCTGCAGCTGCTTTGCCAGCTTAAGCGGCGTCTGCCCTCCAAGCGTAACGACTACGCCGTCTGGCGCCTCGACATCTATTATGTCCATGACGTCCTCAAACGTGAGCGGCTCGAAGTACAGACGGTCAGACGTGTCGTAGTCCGTTGAGACTGTCTCAGGGTTGCAGTTCACCATGATGGTCTCGTATCCGGCGTCGTGCAGCGCGTATGAGGCGTGCACGCAGCAATAGTCGAACTCTATGCCCTGCCCTATGCGGTTAGGGCCGGCGCCGAGTATCATGGCCTTAGGCTTGCTGGCTATCTGCGTGTCGCTCGTGCCGCCCTGTGCCTTCGTGGCGCCGCCGTAGGTCTTGTAGTAATACGACGTCGTGCTCGCGAACTCGGCCGCGCAGGTGTCCACTATCTTGAACACCGGCACTACGCCCAGCTCTTTGCGGCGGACGCGCACGTCGGGTTCGGTTACGGGGGCGGCGCCTGCGCCGTTCGCGTCGGGTGCGTTAACGTCATCCTGCGAGCCGCGCATCGCAACCTCGTCATCCTGCGAGCCGCGCAGCGGCTGCGCAGGATCTCCTTCGTTGCCAGAATGGTTGGGATCCTGCGCAGCGCCTTTGGCGCTCGCAGGATGACGATTGGCGTTGCAAAGCCACGCTATCTGCGCGTCTGAAAGCCCCATTTGTTTCGCCTTAAGCAACGTGGCCGCGTCCAGGTCTTCCAGGCGCGAGCCGCGCAGGCCCTCCTGCATGGCCACTATGTCCGCCATGCGACCGACGAACCACTTGTCTATGCCACTTGCCTCGTTTACCTTGTCCACGCTCCAACCGCGGCGCAGGGCCTCGGCCATGTAGAACACGCGCTGCTCGGTGGGAAGCCCGACCATCTGCGTGAAGCGACGTTCGTCTATGTCGTCTTTGCCGTCACATCCAAGCCCGGCACGGCCTGTCTCAAGCGAGCGCAGCGCCTTGCCGAAGGCTTCCTCGAACGTGCGGCCTATGGCCATGACCTCGCCCACGGCTTTCATGCGGGTAGTGAGCGTCGTGTCCGTGCCCTGGAACTTCTCGAAGGCGAAACGCGGTATCTTAACCACGCAGTAGTCTATGGACGGCTCAAAACACGCCGGAGTCGCCTTTGTTATGTCGTTCTGTATCTCGTCAAGCGTGTATCCCACGGCAAGCTGCGCCGCGAACTTGGCTATGGGGAAGCCGGTCGCCTTGGACGCCAGCGCGCTAGAGCGCGATACGCGCGGGTTCATCTCTATGACTATCATGCGGCCGTCTTTGGGGTTCACGGCGAACTGCACGTTGGAACCGCCGGTCTCTACGCCTATCTTCTCTAAGATGGCAAGCGACGCGACGCGCATGCGCTGGTATTCTATGTCGCTTAGCGTCTGCGCGGGAGCCACGGTTATGCTGTCGCCGGTGTGCACGCCCATGGCGTCGAAGTTCTCTATGGAGCACACGATTATGCCGTTGCCGTTACGGTCGCGCATGACCTCCATCTCGTATTCTTTCCAACCGGCTATGCTCTCCTCTACAAGCACTTCCCCGGCGGGAGAAAGGTCGAGTCCCTGCGACACTATGTCGCG
>JAISJA010000091.1 GCA_031261765.1 Coriobacteriales bacterium
ACAAATACGCCTGCCTTACCACACCCGACGAATCGTACCACGGCGTCGTGTACACCGACGCGTTCGGCCTTGGCGGCGCGTACATAACGAAGGCCACGGCGCAGCTGATGCGCGATCTGGGCTCCATACCCGCGCCCATGAACGCGTTTATCGTAGGAACGCACTTGGAAAGCCTGCATTTGCGCATAGCGCGACATATAGCGAACGCCCAGCAGGTCGCGGAATACCTTGAAGCCAACGATAAGATCGCCTGGGTGCGTTATCCCGGTCTTAAGAACGACCCATACCATGCTTTGGCCGAGAAGTACATGCCAAAGGGCACGTGCGGCGTCATTGCGTTTGGCATAAAGGGCGACGCGGCCAAGGCGGCCGAGTTCACCGATAACCTTAAGATGATAGCCATAGCCACGCACGTAGCAGACGCGCGCTCATGTATATTGCATCCGGCTAGCACTACGCACAGGCAGCTTAACGACGAACAGCTTGAGGCTGCTGGTGTCAAACCTGAGCTTCTACGCCTGTCGTGCGGTATAGAGGCCGCAGAGGACATCATCGCGGACATAGAGCAGGCCCTGGCCGCCGTATAACCTTAAGCGTCGTCCTGCGGGCCGCCAAGCGCTCCTTTGTCATCTTGCGAGCCGCGTAGCGGCTGCGCAGGATCCCACTGGCTAACTAGCGTACGGGATCCTGCGCAACGCTTGAGGCGTTCGCAGGATGACAGAATGAACATGAAGCGGCGCAGGTAGTGCTAGAATAAGCAACATGAAAGTATCGACAAAAGGCATACACGCGGTATCAGTAATGTGCTATTTCGCGATTCACGCGCAGCAGGGCGCCATGCGCCTGCGCGACGTCGCGGACGCTCTTGGCATATCTAAAGCAACGTTAGAACAAGTAATGACCCCGCTTTCACGTGCGGGGTTCTTCTTATCTTCGCGTGGAGCGAAGGGCGGCTATGCGTTGGCACGGTCGCCGCGATTATATACCGTTGGCGACATACTGCGCGCCACGGAAGGTAGTCTCTCCCCGCTAGACGAGGATACGGCAGAGCAAACGGGAAGCGGCGCTAGCGTAAACCGTGGCACTGCCTTTATGGACGCGCGCACCATGGCCATGGCTGGCGACGTTTGGGACGGCCTGGAGCAGGTAACCACGTCGTACCTTGACGGCATAACGCTACAGGACTTGCTGGACGCCCACGCAGACGAAGCACCGCTGGATTTCTGCATCTGAGCCTGCGGCGAATCCGTCTCTGAATCAGTATCTAAAAATACACCTAAACCTACACATAAATCCGCATAAAACCTGCGTGAAAATTCTCGCTTGACAAATACATAAAAACATATATACTTATATGTATTATAAATAACGCCTTGTATGTGAAAGTGATGTATAGGTAAAGCGGTAGTGCGAATATACGGTCGTTCATGTATACTTGCATAGACGAAGAACCTGGTTTACGCGCTTATCCGCATATAAAGGCAAAACGTGGAAGGGAGTTACAATGCACGGGCGAATGTGTACTTGTATACGGTATTGTCGATGTAGTGGATTTTTGGACGGCGCGGACTGTATGACATGCGCCAAAGGAAGGATTGCTGTATATGAGTACGAATGTTGTAACAACAAAGGACAGGAAAGACGTAAATAACCCTTTTTGGAATGAGGAGATCGAGACCCTACCGCGTCCGCAGCTTGAGGAACTGCAGCTACGCGAATTGAAAGAGGAGCTCGACTGGGCGTACGCGAACTCGCCATATTACAAACGCACGTGGGATGACCTGGGGATAAAGCCCAGCGACGTGCAATCACTTGCAGACCTGCAGAAGTTCCCGTTTATAGACAAATCTACACAGCGCGCCACACAGGGCGTGGGCTCGTTTCTGGGCGAGCTGGCCGCAGTAAACGAAGAAGACGTCGTGTTCATATCGTCGTCGTCGGGTTCTACCGGCGTTCCAACGGTGTCGCCGTTCACGCAACAGGACTTCGACGAATGGCAAGACGTTGAGAGCCGCTGGTTCTGGCAGGCCGGAATGAGGCCGCAGGACCGTTATATACACGCGCTTAACTTCTCGCTTTACGTTGGCGGCCCGGACGTCATGGGCGCGCAGAACCTTGGCGCGTTGTGCATATGGGGAGGAACGCTGCCAAGCGAGCGTCTTATCTTCATACTTAAGACGTATCAGCCAACGTGCATTTGGACCAGCCCATCATATGCCTGGTACCTTGGCGAGACATGCAAGAAGCAGGGCCTAGACCCAAAGACGGACTTATCGATAAAACGCATTTTCGTGGCAGGCGAGATGGGCGGTTCAATATCGTCTACGCGTAAGGCTATAGAGGACCTTTGGGGAGCGGAGTTGTTCGATTTCTACGGACTCTCTGACATATTTGGCGCGTGCGCGGCGCAATGCCACGAACACGACGGACTTCATATAGCCGAAGACCACATATTGGTTGAGACCGTGGATATAAACACCGGCGAGGTTTTGAAGCCCGGTGAGAAAGGCGAACTTGTCTATACCACGCTTCGTAAGAAGGCTCGTCCGCTCATACGTTTCAGGACGGGCGACATAGGCACGGTTGACATAGAGCCTTGCGCCTGCGGCCGCACACACGCGCGTATACACGTGGTGGGACGCAAAGACGACATGTTCATAGTAAGTGCCGTGAACGTGTTCCCGTCAGACATAGAGCAGGTCGTGCGCGGCATGGAAGAAGTGACGGGCGAGTACACCGTTCGCATTTATGACGAGAACTTCACTACGCGCTACGAGGTAACCGTCGAGAAAACACCCGGCTGTGAGCTGACGTATGACGAGGTGTCTGACAGGGTGAAGAAGCACCTTAAGGCACGCACTGGTGTTAACCCGGCACGCGTGATAGTGCAAGCGCCAGGTGCCATAGAACGCTCGACCCACAAGGCCACAAGGGTTATAGACGAACGAGATAAAAGCGACAAATGATATCGCTGCGTCGCCCAGGCCAGCGTACGCAGGCGGCTGTAAGGCAGTCGCGTTAAGCGGACGCATAGGCCCGGACCGTCGGCAGCGATGAAAGGATACTAGTATGACAATACATAACGATATAACAACACTAATAGGCAACACACCGCTGCTTGAGCTTACGGGCTATGAGAAGGCGCATAACGTGCTGGCGAAGATAGTAGGCAAGTTAGAGTCATTCAACCCGGCCGGTAGCGTTAAGGATCGCATAGCCTGGGCCTTGATTAAAGACGCAGAGGATAAAGGCGAGATAGTCCCGGGCAAGACTACGCTTATAGAGCCTACAAGCGGCAACCCAGGTATTGGACTTGCCTCTATAGCGGCCGCACGTGGATACAAGTTGCTGCTAACCATGCCGGAGACCATGAGCATAGAGCGCAGGAACCTGCTTGCCGCATATGGCGCGGAGCTTGTGCTTACGCCGGGTGCGGACGGCATGAAGGGCGCTATAGCCAAAGCTGACGAGCTGCACGAGGCAGATCCCGACAGCTTCATTCCGGGCCAGTTCGTGAACCCGGCTAACCCGGCCATGCACAAGGCCACGACCGGTCCGGAGATCTGGGACGCCACGGACGGCAAGGTGGACATATTCGTGTCCGGCGTTGGCACTGGCGGTACGGTAAGCGGCGTTGGCGAATACCTTAAGTCCAAAAACCCGGACGTCTATATAGTGGC
>JAISJA010000033.1 GCA_031261765.1 Coriobacteriales bacterium
ATAAACTCTACGCGCATGACGCCGCTGCTGTGTCGCGCGCGATAGAATATGCCCTAAGGTTAAAAGCGCGCGTAGTGGAGCATGACGAGAAGGAAGCGGGGGAGCGCGAATGCCTTAACTACGGCCATACGCTGGCGCACGCGCTTGAGACTGCAAGCGGGTTTACCATGCCGCACGGACGCGCCGTGGCGGACGGCATGCGTTTCGCGTCCAGGCTTTCCGGTATGGCTGCCGGACAGACAAGCGACATGGCAGGCGGGGCTGTCCGCGCGGTACAGGCAGGCCGGGTTACCTGTGCAAGCCAAGCTGGTCAAGCGGCCGATTTTATCAACGAACAAGACGCGCTTTTGGATAAGCTTGGACTTGCTTTCGCCTCACGCGACGCCAACTATGGCGTAGACGGGCTTTATGAACACATGCTTGGTGATAAGAAGGCCAGGGGAGGAGTGCCACGCTTCGTTTTAGTTGACAAGCCCGGAACATGGCACGTGGCACCGATGGAGCGCGACGTGGTCACGCAAGCGCTTCGCGGCTTTTATCAACAGTCATAGAGGGCAATGCGAGTATAATAGTAAATGTTCTTAACTTAGAAGGAGTTGTGTAATGCAGAAGAAATACCTTATGACGCCGGGACCGACCCCGGTGCCAAGCGAAGTTTTGTTAGCGCAGGCACGCCCGATGATACATCACCGTACGCCGGATTTCGAGGCTGTGGTGCGTGAATGTGCGGACGGCCTTAAGTACGTTTTCCAGACGGAGAAAAGCGACGTGCTCATGTTCGCTGCAAGCGGCACGGGCGCCATGGAGTCATCAGTATCCAACTGCTTCTGCGCCGGTGATAGCGTGCTAGTATGCTATAACGGCAAGTTCGGCGAGCGCATGCAGCAGATATCTGAGGCATACGGACTTAACGTCACGGTGCTTAAGTACGGCTGGCAGACATGCGTTGACCCGAACGACATAGCGGCGCACTTGAAGGAGCATCCGGACACGCGCGGCGTAATAGTAACGCAGTCCGAGACCTCAAGCGGCATCTTGAACGACGTGAAGGCCATTGGCGCGATAGTGAAGGACTACCCAGAATGCGTGCTCATAGTCGACAGTATAACCGGCATTGGCGCCGTGGATTGCAAGACCGACGAATGGAACCTGGACGTAGTCATGACGGGTTCGCAAAAGGGCCTTATGTTGCCACCCGGTCTTGCCGCCGTTAGCGTTAGCCCTAAGGCCTGGAAGGCATACGACCGCTCCACGCTGCCCAAGTTCTACTTCGACTGGGGCAAGTATAAATCCAACCTTGAAAAGGACACAACGCCGTTCACGCCGCCTATCTCGCTTATGATTGGCCTGGCTGAATCCATAAAGCTTATACGCGACGAGGGCATAGAAAACGTCATAGCCCGCCACGCCCGCCTTGCCGAGGCGTGCCGTAAGGGTTGCGAGGCCCTTGGCCTTACACTGTTCGCACCGCCCGAGGGACGTGGTAACGCCGTGACGCCGGTGTGCGTGCCTGATGGCATTGACGGCAACCAGATTGTCAGCATACTTAAGAACAAGCATGGCGTCACCATCGCCAACGGGCAAAACGAGTACAAGGGTAAGATATTCCGCATAGGCCATCTTGGTTACTTTGGCGACTTCGACATAATAACCGTGCTGTCCGCGCTTGAGATGACGTTGTCAGAACTTGGATATGACTTCGAGCCCGGCAGTGGCATAAAGGCCGCGGAAGCCGTATTGATGCAAATGGAATAAATTTAGCCGTCATTCCCGCTTAACTGAGCGAATGAAGCAATAATACTTATTGAAAGGAGAGAGGCGAGAATTTGAGTGCATAAGACACGATAGTTCGACCGAAGTTGGCTTGTCGCCAATGAGGGCGAAGAATCGTGGCTTAGGTGCCAAATTATCGGCTCGTTTAGGAGGCAATTGGTTATGAAAGTACTTGTCGCAGAGAAGCTGGCTGACACCGGTCTTAAGATACTAAAGGACGCCGGCCACGAGGTTGACGTAAAGATGGGCATGAGCCCAGAAGAGCTCATCGCCACTATCCCGGACTACGAGGCGCTTATCATACGTAGCGCAACGAAGGCCACACGCGAGGTCATAGAGGCAGGTCACAAGCTTAAGATCATAGGCCGCGCAGGCGTTGGCGTTGACAACGTGGACGTCGAAGCCGCCACCGAGCGCGGCGTTATCGTGTGCAACGCGCCTACGTCTAACATAGTAAGCGCCGCTGAACAGACGATGACCATGCTTCTTGCGACCGCGCGCCGCACGGCTGCCGCTGACGCGTCCATGAAGGCGCACAAATGGGACCGCGGTAAATTCACCGGCAACGAGCTTTATAAGAAGACGCTCGCTATATTCGGCCTTGGCCGTATAGGCGGTTTAATAGCCGCTCGTGCGAAGTCATTCGAGATGAACCTTATAGGCTATGACCCGTATTGCCCGCCTGAGCGCGCAGAGCAGATAGGCGTCAAGCTCTATGACAACATGGACGATATATTCCCGTTGGCAGACTTTATAACCGTGCATATGCCAAAGACAAAAGAGACGACGAACATGTTCAGCACCGAGCAGTTCGCCAAGATGAAAGACGGCGTATACGTAGTGAACGTGGCCCGTGGCGGTATATATGACTTAGAGGCGCTTGCTGAGGCCATAAAGAGCGGCAAGGTCGCTGGATGTGGCATTGACGTTTGGGAAAACGAGCCCGTTGAGGACTCGCCGCTGCATAGCCTGGAACAGGCAACTTTGACTCCGCACCTTGGTGCTTCCACCGTAGAGGCGCAGGCACGCGCAGGCGAGCAGATAGCCGAATACGTTAACCTTGGCCTTGCGGGTAAGATGGTCCCAACGGCCCTTAACGTAACGCTTGTACCTGAAGACGTCATGTCAGCCGTGGCCCCGTTCGTAGACGCATGCGAGACCGCCGGGCAGATGCTCGCGCAGGTCACCTCAGGCGCAATATCCGCGGTAGAGCTTAACGTTGGAGGTGACCTGGCCAAAAACGACGTTGACCTGCTTGCAACGTCAGTGCTGCGTGGCGTGTTCTCTGTTTCCAACGACGACCCTGTGAACCTCGTTAACGCCTCATATATTGCCGAGCAACGCGGCATAAGCGTGAGCGTTAACACCGACCCCGCCCGTTATGACTACACCAGCGTGGTGCAGGCGGTTGGTATAACAGACAAAGAGAAGGTAGAGGTAAGCTGCACGGTGTCCGGTTCAGGCTCCGCGCGTATAGTGTCCGTGCGCGGTTATCGTGTGGACTTCGTACCCGGCAAGAACGTCCTTGTCATGGTGTACGCAGACGAGCCCGGCAAACTTGGTAAGATAGGAACCGTACTTGGTGATGCCGGTATAAACATATCCACCATGAACCTTGGTGTGAAAGAAGATAGTGGAGAAGCGCTCGTCTTAATGAACGTAGATAAAGAGATACCTGACGACGTATATGAAGACCTTGCGAATAAAGTTGCCGCGAACCAGGGCTGGCGCATAGAGCTGTCTATATAGTAAGTGTCATTCTGCGAGCCGCGTAGTACCCACTGTCATTCCCGCGAAAGCGGGAATCCAGCCCTTACTATCAATGTCAACTGGGCCGTCCGTTCATCGGGCGGCCTTTGTTTCGTATTACTTTGTATATGTCCTTATGCTACAGCACGTCTTTGCCGCAAAGCGCGAGGTTCATGTTGCGCACGGCGCACATCTCACCGCACATAGTGCATGTGTCCTCAGCTTCTGGCTCGGACTCCGCTCGATAGCGGCGTGCCTTCACTCCGCCGTCTATGGCAAGCGAGAACTGCTTTTCCCAGTCCAGGTTGCGCCGCGCTTCTCCCATTGCGTAGTCCTGTGCCAACGCCGCTTTGTTACCTTTCGCTATGTCTGCCGCATGTGCGGCTATCTTCGACGCTATTATGCCCTCGCGGACGTCGTCCACGGTCGGCAGGCGCAGGTGCTCAGCCGGGGTAACATAGCAAAGGAAGCTCGCCCCATACGTAGCCGCTATGGCCCCACCTATGGCGCTTGTTATGTGGTCGTAGCCAGGTGCTATGTCCGTTACTAGCGGCCCCAGCACATAGAACGGCGCGCCCTTACAGATGCTCTTCTGCAGCTCCATATTGGCCTTTACCTCG
>JAISJA010000036.1 GCA_031261765.1 Coriobacteriales bacterium
AGCGACACGCGAATGGTGTCCCCAATGCCGTCCAGCAGCAACGCGCCCATGGCAGCGGCTGATTTTATGGTGCCCTGCCGCGCCGTTCCTGCCTCAGTGACGCCCAGGTGCAATGGCACGTCGGGTAGCTCGCGTGCTAGCATGCGATATGTATCCACTGTAGACCTGACATCATGCGTCTTGGCAGATATCGCTACGTCATGAAAGCCACGCTCGTCAAAATGCCGTGCGTATGTGTTAGCGCTTTCAACTAGTTTCTGCGATAAGTTCATGTCTTTGCGATTGGCTATATCCTCTTCAAGCGAACCGGCGTTCACGCCTATACGTATGGGTATGCCGGCCTCGCCTGCCGCGTCTATAACGGCGTCCGTCTCGCTCCACGTACCTGATTTGCTTATATTACCGGGATTTATACGCAGCTTCGCCGCACCGCCACGCGCGGCTTCTATGGCAAGTTTGTAGTCAAAGTGTATGTCTGCGACAACGGGCAGTGTAGATTCTTCGCAGATCTCATGAAAAGCAGGCAATGCCGCCTTACTTGGAATAGCGATACGTATTATCTCGCAGCCCGCGTCCGCCAGCTCGTTTATCTGTGACACGCAGGCATGAACGTCAGTCGTAGGACAGCTGAGCATAGACTGCACCGCCACCGGCGCGCCTGCACCGATAACTACCGGGCCTACATGTATTTCACGGGTTTTATCTGACAATTTGAACGTTAAGTCTTGCGTTTTCTGCCATAAACAGTATATCACCACTTGCGGCCGTCAACTTAGCATTCAGACGATATGATTCCATAACGGCCGTCGCGCATGCGTTCTATAGAACCATTGAATTCCAACGTAGATAGAATACGTATGCACTCGCTTATGGAAATGCCATTATGACCGGCAAGCTCCTCAGCCGTATAAGGCCTGGCCTTCAACGCCCATATGAGCTTCTCGTCTATGGGAACGGCGATGGCTTCGGCGCCTTCAGGATCTCCCGTCTCAGAAAACGGGATAACTTCCTGTATATTCGCACTTTGAGTTACACGCTTCTTGCGACCCGGTATTCCATGGCCATACGCTTCCCCGAATACGTCAGACATAGCGTCGTCGAAACTGTCGTCGTCCACTACCGGGCGCGCACCCTGCAATAAAAGCTGGTTTGATCCCCGCGATTCGCGCGACGCTATAGACCCGGGCACGGCCATGACGTCTTTGCCCTGTGCCAGCGTTGCGTCCGCCGTAGTGAACGTGCCGCTTGGTAAACCGGCCTCTACTATCAGCGTGACGCGCGCCAAACCGGCGATTATCCTGTTGCGGCGGACGAAGCACCATCGGTTAACGCCAGCTCCCCAGGGTGCTTCTGACACCAGCGTACCACCACGCGCCAACACCTCCTCGAACAGGTCGCGCCCGCTTTTGGGATATACGACGTCCGCTCCTCCGCCTAATACGACTACGGTACTGCCTCCAACCTCGAGCGCTCCTTCGTGCGACGCCCGGTCACAGCCTATGGCACCGCCTGACACTATGCATATGCCACGCCTGGCGGCACGTTTGGCAAAGCGCCTTGCGCAGTCCAAGCCGTATGGCGTTGCTTTACGCGCCCCGACTATCGCAAGCGATGGGCGTTGTAGCAGGTCGACGTTCCCGATAGTATGCAAGCACTTTGGCGGATCGTCCAACTCTTTTAGCGTAGCCGGATACCGCGCGTCGTTCTCATTGAACGTGGCACGCTTCCCACCTTGTAATTTCTCTATACCGCTCATATATCTTCTCCTCCGTCTGTCCTGAACCCTATAGCCTCCAGCAGATGGTCTGACGATACACGCGCCTTGGCCTCCAGGTCGGCTATAGTACGCGCGACGCTAAGCGCGCGCATGATGCCGCGACCGCTTAGTTTGTATTTAGTCGCGGCCTCCTCTAAGAAGGCATGCTCCGCAGTGCCAAGTCCACATTCGGATAAAAGCAGTTCTCCACGCCCCATGAACTCCTCTGCATTTACAGCTAGCATGCTAGTGTTTTTGGATGTATGCCCCAACGCCTCGAATCTCGCTGCGCCTGGCCCACCGTCGTGCGCACCTCTGCGTGCTCCACGCGCCTTCCGGGCCGCCCTGAACTCGAGCGCGCCACATACCTCGTCTCGAAGCTTCTTTGAGCTAGTACCGCTGCCTGTGGCGAGCACCTCTGACGGAGGGCTCCTCCATACGTGAACGACGAGGTCGAAACGGTCCATAAGCGGCCCACCTATGCGGTTTTGGTATTGTTCTATACGCGCTTGCGTGCATTTGCATGTGTGCTCGGCGTCGCCAAAATACCCGCAAGGACACGGGTTCGCAGCGGCCACCAGCAAGAACCTGGCCGGGAATACGGTCGTGACCTTTGCCCTTGCCAACGATACCGTACCGGTTTCAATAGGTTGGCGCAACATCTGCAACACGCTTGATCCAAACTCAGGCATCTCGTCTAAGAACAGCACCCCGTTGTGCGCGAGCGATACCTCACCCGGGGCCGGTGGAGAACCGCCGCCAAGCAGCCCGGCAGGAGACGCACTATGGTGTGGAGCGCGGAACGGCTGCCGTCCCTTAAGTATGTCCTCGAACGGCAAACCGGCAACGGAGTGTATAAGCGCGCTTTCAAGCCGTTTTTCATTGGATAGGAGCGGCAATATGGTTGGAAGGCGCGCGGCCATCATGGACTTGCCCGACCCCGGAGGACCTATCATCATGATGGCGTGCTGACCTGCCGCTGAGATCTGCAAAGCGCGTTTTGCCGCGTCGTTTCCCGCTATCTCGCTGAAATCCAGCTCGTGCGTGTCTTTAGACATACTGCGCGGATACGGCCCGCTAAGGTTCCCTGTGGCTATATCGCTTAGATGCCGCAAGCATACATGGTCATGCCCGCGGCCACGCCCCGCTTCGGGCTTATCAGAATAGACACCACGCTCTACGGGCGCGGTTAACAATCCAAGGCCGTTTGCGACGGCGAGCTTCTCATACGCTAGAAACCCGCTGACCGGACGAACTGAACCGTCAAGCGAAAGTTCTCCCACGCAAAGCCGGTCCTCTACGGCGGAGCACGGTATCTGGCCTGTGGCGACGAGTATACCAAGCGCTATGGGAAGATCGAACCCGGAGCCGTTCTTGCGAAGCGAGCTTGGCGCCAAGTTCACGACCACGCGAAGCGGCACGTCGAAGCCTGCCGCGCGCAGCGCTGTCCTGACCCTTAGCTTAGCTTCCTGAACGGCCGTATCGGGCATGCCCACTATGAACGTGCCCGGCATGCCACGTCCCACGCTTATCTCAACGGTTACCAGACGCGCGTCCACGCCACATATGGTCGCGGTACGTATATAGGCCTGCTTGGCGGGTCCCGTGTGCGCGGCGCCGTCGTTTAGGCCCTCGTCGTTATTAAGCACGCCTATCACGCGCTCAACCATTATGCGTTCCTCTGCGCTGCGCTCGCTTGAATCGCCTACCGCCGTAACGCCGTTGGATGCTGCATTCGTAGCCATTTAATCACCCACGCCAAACGCGTCGCGATGGTGCCTTAAAAACGCCTTCGTATTGCCCACGAGTATTATGGAAATCACGTCAAAGCGTACGCGGGCGGAAGCGAGGTCATGACTGGCAAGATAGTGTATCGCTATGTTCTCATATTTCTTGCGTTTCTGGCGGTTCACCGCTTCTTCCGGCAGCCCGTTATCGCCCGACGTACGGGTTTTCACTTCTATGAAGACTATGTCGTCGTCTTCTCGCGCTACGACGTCGGCTTCACCTGGCGTGCAACGCCAGTTGCGGTCCATGATCTTGAAACCCTCACGTTTAAGGTACTTTACCGCTATATCCTCGCCACGTGCTCCAAGTGCTTTCTTGCTTCCAGTCTTTCCCGCACCGGTTTTACCGGCGCCGGCACTGATAGTTCCAGACATACGTCCTCCTTCATCGCTCATGCGCCAAACAGCGTCTCTGATTGGTCGTATAAGTGTGACAGGCGAATCTAAAAATAATCTTACAGGTTTCTAAAAGAAATCTTGCAAATGTTTAAAATCGGAGAACACGCAGGTAAACGCATGGGTAAAATGACGTATTCAAAGAAAATTCTTATACGAATCGGCAAACGGCAGATTCATGGAGGCGAGCGGCGCTATATTTGCATCTGTTGTTGGAAGAAATTGCGACAGAACGTATGTCTGTGGAAATCAGTTAGGCCCAGTTCGCGTATCGCGGCTATATGCGCGGCGGACGCGTATCCTTTGTTGCCCGAAAATCCGTAGCCAGGATACTCCGCATCGGCCTTTACCATGATAGCGTCACGCGTCACCTTGGCGACTATCGAAGCCGCGGCTATGCACGCCACTTTGCCGTCGCCTTTCACTATGCAACGCTCCCGCTCGTGTATATGTACGGGATTCCCGTCTATCAATACAAGGTCCGGTTCAAGTCCGGTATTAACA
>JAISJA010000016.1 GCA_031261765.1 Coriobacteriales bacterium
TTCCCTACACGACGCTCTTCCGATCTAAAGAACTCCCGTGGATAACCAAGGCCGCTGCTCGCGAACGCGGCGGCGTGGCATAGCTCGACGTTTAGGGCTTTCGAGACCTGCGGTTGGAATAGCTGCCGGTCGTCAAAGCGTTTCGCCTCCACATACAGTGTGTCAATGGCGCGGTTCAACCCGGCGACGGATCGGCGGCCGTGCGTCTTCGTGAACTCGGGCGTTCCGGCGGCGGCAATGTATGTCTCGGCCTGTAAAGACGTATAGCCGTCAAGTTGCAAGGCCTCAGCGATGCCATCCGTCACGATATCAGGTATGCGCTTCCATCGCCCAGCCGTCATGCCCATGAACACCAGCGCGTAGCGGTTAGACGCATTCACCGCTATAAGCGTGCTTGGGCTGAGGCTGGGCACCTTGTGTATGTCCCAGCAGAAAAACGGGTCGATAGGATCGCCATACGGTGGCTTTGACGCCTTAAGGAACCTCTGCAGCGGTATGGTAAGCCCTAGCTGCACAGCAGCTCGCTTACCGCCCTGTCCATTAGTGTGGCGCCCCTCATCGAATACCCGTATCCCCGGTTTTACCCTGCAGCGGCAGCCGTACCTGCGACATGACTATGCCCACAAGTACCAGCACAACGCCAAGCACGACGGTTACGCTAATGGCGTCGCCCATTATAGCCGCGGCGCATATTATACCTGCCGGCAACTCGCTTGCGGCCATTATGGTGGACGTGCCGGCGGACAAGTGCGGCGAGCTTATCGCGATTAAGACAAGCGGCAGCAATATGCCAACGAACCCCAACGCGAAGCCAAGCCAACCCAAATCTATGAACGTGCTTGTGGCGAAATACGTGGGACACACTATGAAGCCCAGAATGAAGTTACCTATCGAAGTGAACATGGAACGTTCCAGCGCCGGAACGCCTTTCGCGAACCGCCCCGACACAGTTATGTATATTGCGTATGTAACGGCCGCGGCAAGCCCGCATAGCACTCCCACTACGTTAAGGCCTTGCAAAACGCCCGCGCCTGCCGGCAATATACCGGTCGCAAAGAACGTACCCACGAATATGACTACAACGGCGACGATGACTATAGGCCGCGGTGGTTTGCGCTCCATGATTATCTGTATAACGACGCCTATCCACGAGAACTGGAACAGCAAAGTAAGCGCCGTGGACGAAGGCAGCATCTGAAGCGCGTTGTAATAGAACAGGCTGACCGACGACAACAGCACGCCAAGCGCTATAAGCTGAAAGACCTGGCGTACGCGTATGCGCGCGCGAATGAAGGCGACCGTCACGACGAACAAGATGGCAAGCGTATATATGTACTGCGTCACCATCATCTGCCCTGTCGAGAAACCCTCGTCTCCGGCCACGCGTACCAGCGGCACCAGAAACCCGTAGCAGCACCCGGCAAGGAACATGACGAACGGGTATTTGAAAGACTTTATCTTATCTAACACGTTAACTTAGTAAAGCAACGAAATCGTTCACGTCGTCGAAGTCCTCGAAGTGCTCAATCGCTTCCAGGATCTTATCCGCATGTTCACGCGTTACAAGGCCTGAATACTGCATGTTGGTGTAGTACTTGTCCAGCAGCTCCTCGCGCGTCAGTGGGTCGACGACCAGGTTGCCCTTAGGCTGCACGACGTAGTTGGAATACGTGGTGCCGTCTTTAAGCGTGACCTCCACGTTAGCGGAGAACAGGTCTTTCATGTGCGGGTCGTAAACGACGTCTATGAGGTTTTTGGCCACACGGTTTATCTCCGGGTCAAGCTGGTATTCATCCTCAAAATATTGTGGGATAACCGCGCCTTTAACCAGCGCGAGAGCGAGCAGGAACCTCAAGTTGAAGTTAGGCGCCTCCACCACCGGTTCAAACGGAATATCAACCAGGCTGCCGTTGCCCTCTTGCAGCGTTACGACGATCTTATCGACGTCTTGAGAAGAAAACGAGTGCTCTTTAACCAAGCCAAGAATAGATTGGATGGGCCCGTGCGTTATGCGGCAGGCCGGCCACGGCTTTATGTCGCCGTCAGAATAATAGTACTTGCCCAGGTCCTTTAGCACCGTGCTTGGGTCCATGCCGTCGTTGCCAAAGAGGTTGAAGTACCCATGCCTTCCGCCTATGGCGTCGCGCGTGCCGGTGAACCCGACCTGCGCCATGCGCGCTGACATTATGGCGTTCATGCCGGACAGACCGTGCGGCAACTTGAACGCCAACACGCCGTCCTTAACTCCGTCCATGGAGCTGCCTAGGGGATTTATGTCTATGCCGAAGGCGCTCACGCAGTGGTCCTCGTCTAAGCCGAGCAGCTTAGCCGCGACCGCCGTGGCTCCAAGCCCGTTGAACGTCCCGGTGTTGTCCCAGCCCTTATCGAAGGCAAAACCGGTACCCTGCTGCAAACGCGCCACAAGGTTGTCGCCTAAGATTAGCGCCGCGATGGCGTCTTTGCCGGACGCGTGGGCAAGCTCGCCGCATGCCAGCATGCACGGGATGGTGCTTCCGCTTATGTGGGCCGCGCCGGTCGTGCGGTCTTCGAACTCGCCGCCTACGGGCTCGAAGTCAAACGAGCGCATCATCAGGCTGTTCATGAGCGAGGCTTTGTCGGCCGGAAGTCGAACGCCGTGAAAGAGTACCGTGGCCTCAGGGGTGCCGCCTATACCTTTGAACATGCCAAGGCACCCTTCTATCGCGCCCGCGTGCGTACCCGCGGCTATGACGCCTATGGAGTCGATCATGCGGATCTTGAAGCGGTCGATTTCATGGGGCGGAATGTCCTCGTAGCCCGTCTTAAGTAGGAATCTCGTATATTCCCTGGTAATATTCATGGCGCGCTTCCTTTCGTGAAGCCTTGCGTTGCCTTATGCCTTGCGTTTATTATACCCTAGCTACGAACGGTAATCTTTAGCGTCGCGGCCATGCTTTATGCCGCGTCCAGTTCCCGACCAACAAGCAGCTTGTACAGTTTCTTATCCAAATTGAATTTAACGCAAAGCCAGTAGAACAGGCCTATCATCGCGTACGTGAACACGAAGTCCAGAAACGCGTGCTGGTGCAGCACCAGCGTGGAAAGCGATATGAGCAGCCCGTATATTATGCAAACAACGCCGCCTATCTTGCGGTGGCGCTTTTGCCCATACGCGATGCCGCATATGCCAAACAGCACAGACGTGCCCGCCCAGAAATTGTGATACGACGGCCATGAGCCAAAGACATTAAGGGGCGACGAGTCCAGCGCGGTTATCTGGTCATAGAACATACTGTTTTGCGGCAGCGTTTGTATGGTTCCGTTGATAAAATCGGACGGGATGGTGACGCTTGGAAGCGCCGCGTATATTATAGTGCCCACGACGTACATTATGAGCGAGATTACGTTATAGCGCCAGAAGCCGCGCTTGCCGTCCATCCAAAACGCGATAAGCGCGAACAGGACCGGCCAGATTATAGGCAACGGTATATATAGAGCGTATATTGGCGTGAACCATGGAATCACGCGGTCTAGCGGCGCCTGCAGGTTCAGCGCCGCGCTTGGGCCTCCCTGGGCCATACCGGCGGCCGTCGCCACAAAGAAGTACCCGCCGTTCTCTATAAGCCAAATGACTATGGTTATGCCTATGACGGCTATCCACTCGCGCGCGCTATGCTTACCGCTGTATTTGCTTGTTTGCATAGTTATATGGTAACGCTTAGAATAATCTTAATATTCGGGAGAAAGAAGGCATCATGACAGAGAAGGTAACGGCCGGCCACGACCAGCTGGGAGATTTCGCACCCAAGTTCGCGGAGCTTAACGA
>JAISJA010000050.1 GCA_031261765.1 Coriobacteriales bacterium
GGCAACAGCACCTGCTTAACGCGCGCGACTATGCCTTTGGCGATAAGCCCGACGCGCAACGCCTTTATGCCGCCGGCCGTGGAACCTGAGCTACCGCCTACGGCCATGGAAAGCGCTATTAGGAAAAACGCTCCGCTTGTCATTAAAGTCGCCATCTGGTTAGACGAAAGCACCTGGTATCCCGTGTTGGTAGTGGCGCTTATTATCGTGAATATCCCGCGCCTTATGAGCCCAAGGTAGTCGGTTAGGAAGTTCCCGGCCATCATGGCGGCGACGAACACCACGACCATGGCCAATATCCATATCGCTAAAGAGCGTATCTCTATGTCGCGCAAGAACTCGCGCCAGCCGGTCTTCTGCACGTACGCGAACAGGCCGAAGTTAACCGTGCCCAAACACATTATGACCATTGTGACTATCTCGAACGGCCATGAATGGTAATAGCTGACCGACAGCGATTGGACCGCGAAACCGCCCGTGTCGTATGAGCCTATGGTTATCCACAGGCCATGGAAGAAACTACGTATGGGGTCCATACCAACGCTCATGGCCACGACCCCCAACACCAGGGTACCGGCGATGACGATCATGAAGGCGAAGCGCATTATGAACTGCGTGGTCTTGCGCATGTTAGGCAGTATGGCCTCTTCGCGCCCCTCTGAGTTATAAAAAGACGTGCCGGTCTTCGTGAACAGGCCAAGCGACAGTGCTATGACCAGTATGCCCTGGCCACCAAGGAACTGGATGCCGCAGCGCCACATGCTGTCCGCCATGGACATATGGTCTATGTCCAACGTAAGCGACAGGCCTGTCGTGGTGAAACCGCTAACACACTCGAACACAGAGTCCAGAAACGACGCGTAGTGCCCGCTTAAGTACAAAGGAATCGCCGAGAAAAGCGCGCCTACCACCCACGCGAGCCCGGTTATGGCTATGGCCTGCATACGAGTGAGGCGCTTTGGATTGGCCTTGCAGAGCCTTAGCAAAGAGCCTATGAAGAACGCCACGCCTATGCCTACTATATAGTGCGTGGCCACGGCCCACTCGCCAAACAGGCACGCCACTATAAGCGGGACCAGCATGGTCACGCTAAGGAATATGATGAGCATGCCAAGGTAGTGCGCAATGGCAAACAGGTCATCGGTGTGGAAGCGTTGCAACATATTAGGGGATTTTACCTACCTGATAATCCAATACCTAGCCGAACAGGAACCGTTCCACTATGACGACGGCTATCAGGAACGCCAAGAACAGCGCTACTACTATCACGATAGCAACGTAGCTTTTCAGCAACGTTCGAATTGGCACCGGCTTGGCGCGCGATATGTGATGTCTTGCCATCAGCCCCTGAGCTTTAAGCGCATTTCCTCCGCGCGTGCGAACACGCGGTCCACGTCTATATCGTGCCTGTGCTGGCCGTCATATACGATCTCGCCGTTTATCATTGTCATTAATATGTTGTCCGGAGTGGCCGTATGCACTACGGCGGCGTTTGGATCATGTGTGGGCGCCTGGTTGGAATTGGATAAGTCAATGGCTATGACGTCAGCGACCTTGCCGGCGTCCAGCGAACCCAGCCGGTCGTCCATGCGCAACGCCCTCGCGCCTCCAAGCGTGGCCATGTACATCATCTCGGCCGCGGACAGGAACCTTGAGCGCCTGCCTATGGCCCGCTGTATGAGAAGGCCGATGCGCATCTCCTGGAACATGTCCGTAGCGTCAGTAGCGGCCGGCGAGTCCGTGCCCAGGCCTATGCGCATGCCGGCGCGCACGAATTTCATGAGCGGGGCTATGCCCATTCCAAGTTGCGCGTTACAACGTGAGCAAATGGATATAGCGACGTCACGGTCGGCCAGTTTCTCTATGTCGTTGTCGTCTACGTGCACGCAATGTATGGCAAGCACGTTGGGAGCGTCCAGGACGCCCCAGTTCAATATATATTGCACCGGGCTCACGCCCGTCGCCAGCCATGGCGGCATGTCTATACCAAAGCCGCGTTCCTGCTCGGTAGCGTGTACCGAGAACGGGGACGATCCATAGCGTATGAAATCGTATTCCTCTTTGCTGCCGGCCAGATGCAACGCGACGGGAGTGCCATCCTCGGCGAAGTCCGCGACTTTCTCGAACACCAACGGATGGCATTGGTATAGGGCTGACGGAGCGACGCCTATCTGTAAAAGCCCGCTTGCGGCCGCGCCTGCGCCGAACGTCTCTTGCGCGCTGTTGTCCTTGTTGGTTTGATCGGCCAGCTGCTCTGCGCTTATCGCCTTGAACATGTTCGTGACGTTTGAGTCGTTTTGAATGGCGTGCACTATCTCGTCTGCGCGCGCGGCCTGCTTTACCTGCTCGCGCCAGCCGTACACGTCGTCTACGGCCGCGCTGAACACGTCATCTACGGCTTGGCGGTCCATGGTGGCTATCTCGCGGTATATGACCCCATGCGTGCCAACCGCGGCGGCGGCCCTGAACGCGGCACCGGTATTGGTTATGTCAGCTATGGACGTTATACCGCAGCGAACGGACTCTAAGGCGCCAAGTAGCGCGGAGTCATTCCAATCCTCCAGCGTGAACAGTTTTTCCTTCTCGGCAAGGTGCATTTTCCAGGCCGCGTACGGCGAGTCGTTTATGAGCCCGCGCATGGCGGAGTACTCAAGATGCGTATGTGTGTCTATGAAACCCGGCATGAGGGCGGCAAGACCGAAGTCGTGTACGGGCTCGTCTGGATATTTCGTGCGCAACCTCGTCGCGTAGTCAACGTCTTTTATCAACCCGTCTGAAACCAGCACGGCGCCGTTCTCTATTGGCGGGGAACTTATGGGAATAACATATCTGGCTAGTAATAACATGCACATTATTATATAGCAATATCAGATGGATGCGGCGTGGGTTTGACGTTACGGGCGTATAAGACGGTGCGCGTGGCTTTAAGATACCTTTCAGTATAAACGTTGTAGAATGTATGACATGAACGTATTACTGGTAGAAGACCAACAACGCCTTGCCAGGGCACTGGCCGCCATATTGGAGGAAGCCGGGTGCCACGTGGACATGACGTTTGACGGGCTAAGCGGACTTGACTACGCCCTGCATGAGAGCTATGACGCCATAGTGCTTGACGTCATGCTTCCAAAGAAAGACGGTTTCGAGGTCATAAAGGAGCTCAGGCGCGAGAACAGCGAGGTGCCCGTCATAATGCTGACCGCGCGCGACACGCTTCAAGACAAGGTAACCGGGCTTGACCTTGGCGCGGACGACGATCTTACGAAGCCGTTCCAGCCAACCGAGCTTTTGGCACGCCTGCGCGCGCTTACAAGGCGCCAGGGGCAGGTCATAGTCGAAACGCTTGAGGCCGGCAACACGGTGTTAGACCTGCAAACGGCCGATCTGGTCATTAAGGGAAACGAACACGAGCCGGTGCATTTATCACAACGCGAATTCGAGGTATGCAAGTGGTTCATGGCCAACGTCGATAAGACCATATCCAAAGCCGCCCTGCACTCGCACGTATGGGGTATGGACACTGACACATATGAGAACAGCGTTGAGGCTTACGTGTCGTTTCTGCGCAAGAAGCTTAAGTTCATAAAGTCCAACCTGCAGATAAAGACCTTGCGCATGATGGGCTACCGCATGGAAGTGTCAGACTAGCCCTTTAGATACGCGCCCTAGGGCGCCACAGCACACGTTACCTCTGCCGAACCGCTATTTAGCGCATACGGTTAATATGGTATTAATATGACTACAGACAACCAATCAACTGTCTTACGGAAACTACGGCGCCGCTTCGTGGTCATCACCATGGGCCTTGCCAGCCTTGTACTGGCCGTGGTGCTTGCCATAAGCGTGGTCTCCGGCTACCAGGCACAGCGCGGCCAGATAGACCGTGCAATGTCGTATGCCGGGATACCGCTAAACGACGATGATGGCATCTCAGGCCAGCAGGGAATATTCGGACAGCAGATACTGAACCAGCAGATACGACCGCTTATGGACGAGATGAACTCCAAGCTTGTTGGCGACACGTTACAGCAGGTGGGCATCGCGCTTATCATATGGGTGCTTGGCGTCGCGGCGTTCCTTGGCATAAGCGTGTTTCTGTCGAGAATAGCGCTCAAACCGGTGGAGGTGGCATGGGCACGCCAGAAGCAGTTCATAGCCGACGCCTCCCATGAGCTGAAAACGCCGCTTACGGTAATATTGGCCAACAACAATATAATGCTCGCTCACCCGGAGCGCTCGATAGACGACAACTCGCAGGGGATAGAGAGCACGCAGCTTGAAGCCGAACGTATGAACGGCCTTGTGCGCGACCTGCTTATGCTGGCACAGACCGACATGGCGTCGGGCAACGGGGGAAAGCGCGTAAGCGGCTTGATTGGCGCCGGCGGCGCTGATGGCGCGGGTAGCGTAAGCGAAACGCAAACATTGGATTTAAGCGAGCTTACGAACCGTAGCATATTGCAATTCGACGCCGTGTTCTTCGAGCGCGGCATAAACCAGACCGACGACATAGACGACGGCATAGCCATACGCGGCAATGAGAAGCAGCTGAACCGTCTTCTTGCCATACTGTTTGACAACGCGAGCAAATATTGCAAACCGGCAGGACAGCCCTGGATCCACGTGTCGCTTAAACGCTCGGGTGATGGCAAGCATACCGCCGTGTTAAGCGTGTCAAATAGCGGGACCCCTATTCCGGCAGATAAGATACCACACTTGTTCGAGCGCTTCTATCGTGGCGATGAGGCTCATAGCGATGCAGAAGGGTACGGTCTGGGCCTTAGCCTGGCCCGAAACATAGTGGAGGCCCACGGCGGCGGCATATCCGTCGCGAGCACCGCCGCAAACGGCACTACTTTCACCGTGCTTCTTTAGCCTGTCTGCCAGACGCGTCGGTAAGGCCACTACGCATTCGGCGCTTTGGGGTATGATTTTTATCTATGGCAGAAAATATTGACAAGCACATAGCAGCCGGCAAACGCATGCTGGAACCCGACGCCGGCCTGCCGGTATACCTGCTGTGGATATTCGCCATCCTGGCCGGTATATCGGTCGCGAACATATATTATATACAGCCGCTTTTGAACATGGTCAAAAGCGAGCTTGTGTTAAACGACTTCCAGGCAAGCCTGATATCCCTTGCCAACCAGGGAGGATACGCCATAGGATTGTTCCTTATCATTCCCTTGGGAGACCTGCTGCAGCGCAAGCGCGTCATATTGGTCAACATAGTCATACTAATGGTCGCGCTTGTAAGCGTGGCGCTGTCGCATAACGTCGTTATCATCATAATCGCGTCTTTGGCGGCCGGCGCCTGTTCGGTGACGCCGCAGCTGCTCATTCCCATAGCGTCCCAGTTCTCAAAACCTGCCGATAAGGGCAAGAACATGGGCATCGTGCTGACCGGGCTTTTAGTGGGCATAATAGGCGCCCGGGTAATCAGCGGCACGTTCGGGCAGTTCCTGGGTTGGCGCAGTATATACTTCATCGCGGCGGCGCTTATGCTGGCCTCGGGGGTAACGGTGCTGGCGGCCGTGCCGCGTATCGCGTCCAACGACTTCCGTGGAGGCTATATAGCGCTTATGCGCTCGGTCCTGTCGCTGCCGCGCAAGTATCCGCGCCTCATGCTGTATGCGACGCGTTACGCGCTATGCTTTGCCTCGCTGCTGGCCATGTGGACCACGCTTACGTTCAAGATGGGCCTGCCGCCTTTTAACGCCCCGGCGGGAATAATCGGTCTGTTGGGAATCTGCGGGATCGCAGGCGCGCTCACTGCGTCGTTTATCGGCAAATATACGGAACGGCTGGGATCAAGGCGGTTCAACCTCATAGGCTGCGGAGCGGGCCTGTTGGCATGGATATGCTTCTTCGTTGGACAGGACAGCTACGTTGGCATTATCGCCGGCATTATCATAATAGACGTTGGTATGCAGTTCATAAGCCTTGGCAACCAGACCTCGGTATTCGCGTTGGAGCCTAAGTCGTCCAATAGGCTTAACACCGTTTATATGACGACGGGGTTCGTAGGCGGTGCGCTGGGCACGTTTTTGTCTGGCGCGGCCTGGCACTTGTTCGCCTGGCCGGGCGTCTGTGCCACGGGTGCCGTGCTGGTTTTGTGCTCTCTGGCCATTACGCTCGCGGCGCGGCGGTTCTAATAAACAAGCTATAGAATTCTAGAATTCTAATAGACACGCGTGACTGTTGCGACCCTTACCTCGCTGGCACCGGCTTCCAGAAGCGCGCCCGCGGCCGCGTTAAGCGTGGCTCCCGTGGTGAACACGTCGTCTATCAGCAATATATTGCGCGCGTCTTTTGCGATATGCCCGCTTGGAACATACACGCCAAAAGCGCCGTTAAGGTTGGCCTGGCGTTCTTTGCGGCCCAGTCCGCGTTGGTCTGATATAGGCGACTTCAACAGGAAATCAGCTATAGGCAAACCTGTTAGCCGGCTTATCTCAAACGCCACATGCGCCATATGGTCGAAACCCCGACGGCGCAGTGCGCGCTTGTCGCAGGGCACGTAACATATGGCATCTGCCCAGATTATCCAGTCTGCCGGAATGGCTTCAACCATGAACGCGGCCAATATGGCGGATAAGCGCCGCTCGTTTTGGTCTTTATAAATCGCGACCATACGCGCCGCGGTGTCCAGGAACTCAAACGCGCTTGCAGCTCCGGTGAAATTGAACGGAAGCGCACCGTCGCGACCGTAACATTCGGTGCAAACCAGCCTGCCGTGTGGCGCGGCGCAACGCGGGCACGCGTCTGCACGCTCTATATAGGCAAGCTCGCGCTCGCACTTATCGCAAAGCAATTCGCCGTGAGCCTCGCAACCCACGCAACGCGTAGGCCAAAGCACCTCTTTCGCGCTTTCTATTATGGGATGGTATGTAAGATGGTACACGATGAACCGCCATTCCTATGGGTCTGTGCGCGCTGCTTTGTGCCATGGGGACGGTTCTTGCGGCCAATTTTGCACGCAAAATTGGCCGCAAGAACCGTCCCCATGGCACGCACCGATGACATACACGAAGCTAGCACTGGCTAATGACTCCCCTGCTAATTCCCGTAACACGAGAAAGCTGGCGAACGGACACTCCTTCTGACCTAAGATGAGCTAGTAGGCCGCTACGTCTGGATTTGGACAAAGTCTGAATATAAGTAGGGCTATCGCAGTTTAATAACAACTTGATTTTCTCCGCCACCTTATTGTCTGTCATGCGATTATTATTACTTATGTCAAGATAATCGTCACCAGATTGCGCACGATGGAATTCTACAAAAGCATTTACTGAACCAGCTATGTCTAAAATCAAGCTCTTGTCGACAAGAGCGTTATATTCGCCATCCAAGTAATTATTATAGCTGCTAGAAGCATATTGCTTAGGCGTCTCACATATCCCCGCATTGACTGGATTCATATGGATATAGCGTACAACGTTCAGCA